>JADDKG010000274.1 GCA_020253895.1 Rubrobacter sp. | reverse complement strand
GTGGGCGGCATCCTGCACACCCTGCCCTTCCTCATCCCCCACGTCGGCCTCGCCACATACGTAGCCTTCGGGGTCGTGGGGGTGGAGCTTCTGGCCATCGCCTTTATCCGGTACCGCTACTTCAGCATGAGCTTCTGGATGAGCGTGGTGCAGGTCATAATCGGCGGCTCGCTGGTGTTCGCCGCCGGGGTGCTCATCGGGAGCGCGTAAAGGAAGGAAAGGGTTCTCTCTACCCTCCCCCGAAGACCTCCCGGAAGCGGGCCACGACCTCCCGCTCCACCTCCTCGAGCGGAACCTCGCGTCCCAGCTCCTTCTCCAGGCTCGTCACCCCGTACTCCCGGATGCCGCAGGGGGTTATGCGGTCGAACCAGGAGAGGTCGGTAGAGACGTTGAGGGCGAAGCCGTGGGAGGCGATCCAACCGGAGGAGAACTTCACCCCGATCGCGCAGATCTTGTTCTCCCCCACCCACACCCCGGTGTAGCGCGGGTGCCGCCAGCCCTCCAGCCCGTAGCGGGCTATCGTGCGGATGACGACCTCCTCGAGGTCCCTGAGGTAACGGTGGGTGTCGCGGACCTTGAGCCGCACGATGGGGTATCCGACGACCTGGCCCGGGCCGTGGAAGGTGGCGTCCCCGCCGCGGTCGCTCCAGAAGACCTCCGCCCCCAGCGAGCGCAGGTACTCCTCCCCCATCCCCAGGTTGGAGGCGTCCCGCGCGGCTCGTCCCACCGTGTAGACTGGCGGGTGCTCCAGCAGGAGGAGGGTGTCCGGGATCTCACCGGCCCTCCGGCGGCGCACCAGCTCCCGCTGCAGCTCCCACGCCTCGGCGTAAGGGGTGAGGCCCGGCAGGCGCCGGACCTCGATGGCTGATGTCCTCTCCGTCTCCATGCCAACCCGGGAGGAGCCTCAGGCCCGCGTGCCCGAGGAGGCGCGGCGGGCGTCCTCCGTCTGCTCGTGGGCGTGGTAGGAACTCCGCACCAGGGGCCCGCTCTCCACATGCCGGAAGCCCATCTCGAAGCCCAGCCGCCTGTAGCGGGCGAACTCCTCCGGCGTGTAGTAGCGGGCCATCGGCAGGTGGTTCTCCGTCGGCCTGAGGTACTGCCCGATGGTCAGGATGTCCACCTCGTGCTCCCTGAGGTCGCGCATCGTCTGCACTATCTCCTCCTCCACCTCGCCGAGCCCCACCATGAAGCCGCTCTTGGTCAGCCCCTCGGGGTTCAGCTCCTTGGCGTAGCGCAAGACCTCCAGCGAGCGGGCGTACTTAGCCTGCGGCCTCACCGCCGGGTAGAGGCGGGGCACCGTCTCGATGTTGTGGTTGAAGGTGTCGGGTCTTGCCTCGATGACCGTCCTTATGGCGGCGCGGTCGCCCTTGAAGTCGGGGGTGAGCACCTCCACCGCGCAGCCGGGGACCTCCGCCCGGATAGCCCGGATGGTCGCCGCAAAGACCGAGGCCCCGCCGTCCGGCAGCTCGTCGCGGTTGACGCTCGTGATCACGGCGTGTCTGAGGCCCATCTTCTTCACGGCGTCGGCGACCCGGTACGGCTCCTCCAGATCCAGCTCCTGCGGCTTTCCGGTCAGCACCGCGCAGAAGCCGCAGGAGCGGGTGCAGATGTTGCCCAGGATCATGAAGGTCGCGGTGCGGTTGTTCCAGCACTCCCCGATGTTGGGGCAGCGGGCCTCCTCGCAGACGGTGTGCAGGCTGAGGCCGCGCATGGTCTCCTTTATCTCCCGGTAGCCGGGCCCGTCGGGGACCCGCGCCTTGAGCCACTCCGGCCGCCCGTGCCGGCCCCGCTCCTGCCGGAAGGGCAGGTACTCGGTGGGCCTCCCATCCGGCGGGGGGGCGACGGGCCTATCCTCCCAGCGGTGGCGCACCGTGAAGGTCTTGGTCCCGTCGTCGAGAACTTTTAGCTCGATCTTTCTCCTGCGGACCACGGTCCTCTCTCCTCGTCTCCGCTCGCTCTGTGGGCCGATCCTAACCCGGGAGGCGCGACCCCGCCTGTGAAAGCCGACCCGGGTTAGAAGTGGATCGCGTGCCCGTCCACGGCCATCGCCGCCTCGCCCACGATCTCGGCCAGCGAGGGGTGGGCGTGGACGGACATCCCGATCTCCTCCGGGGTGCCCTCGACCAGCTTGGCGAAGACCCCCTCCGCGATCAGCTCGGTCACGTGCGGGCCTATGGCGTGCATCCCCAGGATGAGGTCGGTCTCCGCGTCGGCGACCACCTTGAAGAAGCCATTTGGCTCGCCCTCGATAAGCGCCTTGCCGATGGCCCGGAAGGGGAACTTCCCGACCTTGATCTCGTAGCCCTCCTCCCTGGCCTGATCCTCGCTGAGCCCGAAGGAGGCTATCTCGGGCCGGCAGAAGGTGACCCGGGGGATGAGGTTCTGGTCCAGCGGCATCGGGTCCTTGCCCGCCATGTGTTCGACCGCCACGATCCCCTCGTGCCCGGCGGCGTGTGCCAGCCAGTACCCCCCGATAACATCCCCGGCGGCGTACACCCCCGGCTCGTCCGTCCGGTAGAACTCGTCCACCTGGATGATGCCCCTGTCGTCGGTCTTGACGGAGGTGGCCTCCAGGTTGAGGTCCTCTATAACGGCCCTCCGGCCCACCGCGACCAGCAGCTTCTCGGCCTCGAGCGTCTCCTCGCCGTCCTCTCCGGCGACCTTTATCCTCACCCCGTCGCCGCCCTTGTCCAAACTTCCGGTGTCCGCCTTGGTCCCGGTGAGGCAGCGGATTCCCCGCCCCTCGAACTGCTTCTTCAGCTCAGCGGAGACCTCCGGGTCCTCCAGAGGCACGAGCCGGTCCAGGATCTCGACCACGGTCACCTCGGTGCCGAAGTCGTTGTACATGCTGGCGAACTCGACCCCCACGGCCCCGCTGCCCAGGATGATGACGCTCTGCGGGTAGCCGTCGTTCTCGGTGACCACGTCGTCGCTGGAGATAACCTTCTCCCCGTCGAACTCCAGCCCCGGCAGGGTGTTCACCGCGCTGCCGGTGGCGATGAGCACGTTCTCGGCCTCCAGCTCCTCGGTCCCGCCGTCGTTGAGCTCGACCTTTATCCGCTTGGGCTCGACGAAGCTGCCGACCCCGTTGTAGACGGAGACCTTGTTCTTCTTCATCAGGCCGGCGACCCCGCGGCGGAGCTGGTTGACCACCTGATCCCGGCGCTTGGCCGCCTGCCGGTAGTCGAACTGCACCTCACCCACCTTCACCCCGAACTCCTCGCCGTTGCGGGCGTCGTGTAGCATGGCCGCCGTCTGGAGGAGCGCCTTGGTAGGGATGCAGCCCAGGTTCAGGCAGGTGCCTCCGAGGTGCCCGCCCTCGCGCTTCTCCACGAGGGCCACGCTCATCCCGAGCTGCGAGGCCCTGATGGCCGGTATGTATCCCGCGTTGCCGCCGCCGATGATGACCAGGTCGAACTTGTCAGCCACCCGCAACTCCTTTCACGCTCTTACTCCAATTCTAACTGTACCCCATCCCCCGCGGAACCATCCGCGCCCTGGCACCGGGGACAGTAGTGGGTCGGGCGCCCGCCGACCCTCTCCCTGATCACCCTCTCCCCGCACCGGGGACAGGGCTTGCCGTGCCGCTCGAAGACCCGCAGGTAGTTCTGGTGCTCCCCGGGCCGCCCGAGCACGTCCCGGTAGAGCCTGACGGTGGTCCCCCGGTGCTCGATGCCGGCGGCCAGGTTGCTCCGGATGGCGCTGTGCAGCCTCTCCCACTCCTCCCCGGAGAGGGTGTTCGCCTTGCGCCGGGGGTTCAGCCGGGCGTCGTAGAGGATCTCGTCAGCGTAGATGTTCCCTATCCCGGAGACGAGGGCCTGGTCCAGCAACAGCGGCTTTATCTGGGCCCGGCGGGAGCCGAGCCTCTCCTCGAGGTAGCGCGCCGTGAACCCCTCCGAGAAGGGCTCCGGCCCGAGCCCGGAGAGCCGCTCTTCGAGCTCCTCCCCGCTCAGCAGCCTCGCCCTGCTGAACCCGGTCTGGTCGCGCAGAAAGAGCCGCCGCCCGCCGTCGAGGTGTAGCACGAGCATGACGGCGTCCTCGGGCTCCGCGACCGGGGGCACCAGCAGCAGCTGGCCTCCGATCTTGAGCTGGAAGACGAGCGCGTCACCCGTACCCAGCTCCACGATGAGGTGCTTGGCCCGCCTGCGGGCGCCGGTTATCCGCACGCCCTCCAGCCGCCGGACGAACTCCGCCTCCCGCGGCTGCTCCACGAGGGCGGGGTCGGCCACCTCCGCCCGCTCGATGCGCGAGCCTACGACAAGACCCCGCAGGTCCTCCTTTATGGTCTCGACCTCGGGCAGCTCGGGCATGCGCCCTCGGACCTCAGCTGCGGGCGGCCCGGGCCGACTCGCCCGCGAGCGGGACGGGCTCCCGGTAGACCGCCCGGTAGAGGCCGTCGAGCATCACCCTCCGGGCGTCCAGCGAGCGCACGGCCCCCTCGCGGACCCTCCGCTGCCCCTCCTCGTCGGCGACGTAGGGCGCGGTGGCCTCCATCATGATCCGGGCGTGCTCCACGTCCATGGTGACGTGGCTTATAAAGATCTCCAGCGCCGCATCATCCAGCCCGGCGGCCCGCCGGAGCCCGTCACAGAGCTTGGCGTAGATGGGCGGGACGGGCCACTCGCTGGCCGGGCCCATCGCCCCGAGCCCGAGCCTGATGTCCGGGTGGCGGCAGAGGTGGTTGTGGACCGCGATGTACGCCTCTATCTCCGGTATGGTCG
>JADDKG010000273.1 GCA_020253895.1 Rubrobacter sp. | reverse complement strand
TGGTGGCTTTCAGTCTCCTATGTAGCGGAGTGGTTTCTGTAACCCGGTCTGGCCGGGGTAGCCTCCCGGTCACTGATGCTTTCAGTCTCCTATGTAGCGGAGTGGTTTCTGTAACGGACCCTGTAACTGCTTGTAGCCACCGTTGTCCTCCGCTCAGATATTGGGTTTTCAAGGAACATTCACCAACATTATCTGTTGATGGAGGCGCTTTCTGCAAGGCCAGGCATCGCAAGCGGGCCTTCTGCATGCTTCACTGGAGGATTTGCGAATCCACTTTCTTACGCGTTTGCAGCTAATATGAGATGGAGACGAAGGCTACGCCGACAGATTGCAACAGATAGTTACAGTAGTTTGCGAAAAGGTAGGCGATGGGGTAGATGGATGCTGCTGCTAATACACTGAGGATACTGAAAGCTCTCTCTGAGGGACCTATGAGCGCCAGTCACCTTGAGGAGCTTTTGATGGAGGAGGGATCCGGCAGGGGCCCGCGAACCATACGCCGCTATATTAGAGCTTTGCGTGAAGCGGGTTTCGGTATCGAACATCGTAATGGCAAATATGTGCTAACGGAAGCGCCTCTCAGGCTGCCTCTTACCGGGTATGAGGCCCTGTCCATCCTGAGCGTTGTCGAGTCGCTGGCTGGGCGAGACCCCGTCTATGGCGAGCACCTCGCTTCTGCAGCGGTCAAGCTACGAGATGCCCTGCCCGAGCAGTCGAAGCAGTTCGCAGATAGTGGCAGGGTGGAATTCGCCCTGGACTTTGCCAGCGATCCTCCGGAAGACCCCGGCATTTTGGATGTCCTCCGCCGCGCTGTGTACCATAGTCAGAGGACGCGAATCCTTTATCACAGCCTTTCCTCCAACACCACGCGGTACAGGGAGGTCGAGCCCGTGCGTGTCTACTACGCGCAGCGTGCCCATCGTCTGTATGCCTACGAGCCTTCCGTTGGAGAGTACCGGGAGTTCAGGGTCAACAGAATCCGAGAAGCCAGGATGCTGCCGGATAAGTTCTCTCCCGGAACCCATATTGAGAGGCTGAGTCCTGCCAGAGTCCGCCTGAACAGCAAGACCTTCTTGGCCTACGGCCGCACCATAATCCAGGATCCGCAGGCGGCCGTTTCCCGCCTTCCTGACGGTGGTGCCATCGTGGAGGGGAGAGTGGTGAGCGTGTTCTGGACCGTAAGGGACCTCGCCTCGCTCGGTCCAGAAGCAGAGGTGCTGGGAGGACCCGAGCTCAAGTCCGAGTTTCTGCGGTTTCTCCGCGCCACCCTCGGTAAATATTCCTGAAAATGCCTCCTTTTCTCTCGCCGTGGACACGATGTGTCCGCGAACTCCTGGATAATGCTTTCCGGATGGCGAAGGAAGTGTTCGTAGAAGGTTTTGGGGCATTTGTGGGGAAGAAAAGCGAACGCCTGGTGGTGAAGCGGAAGGGAGAGGTGATCTTTGAGCGTCCGTTTTTCGAGGTGGAGCGGGTGATCTTAGCGACCGAGGGGGTGATTGTCTCTGCCGCTGCGATACACGAGTGCGTCAAACATGGGATACCTCTGGAGTTCATCTCTTTCTCCGGGGAGCCCTACGCGAGCCTCATCTCCCCCAACCTAGGCGGAACGGTGAAGACCCGGCGGGAGCAGCTGCTTGCGTACGAGGATCAAAGGAGCGTAGAGCTTGGTAAAGCTTTTGCGACGGGCAAGCTCAGGAACTCGGCGAACATCCTGAAGTACTTTGCCAAGTACCGTAAAACCACCAACCAAAGCGCCTACGACTTCCTCTACCGTCGGGTGGACGGTATAGAGGAACTCGCCCACCAGGTAGAGGGGATCGAAGGTTCTCGCGTGGACGAGGTGCGAGGGGCGCTGCTGAACGCGGAGGGCCGGGGCGCCTCTCTATACTGGGAGGGGATAGGGAGAATCATGCCGGGCTTCCCCGGGCGTGAGGGACGAGGAGCCAAAGACCTAGTCAACTCCCTCTTGAACTACGGCTATGGCATCCTCTATCATCGGGTGCTCTCTGCGGTTGTTCGCGCCGGGCTCGACCAGTTCGCCGGCTACGTCCACACCGACCGGCCTGGTAAGCCCTCGCTCGTTTTGGACCTCATCGAGGAGTTTCGGGGGCAGGTAGTGGATCGGACGGTGCTCGGCATGCTCGGCACCGGGTTCAAAGTCAGGATGGACGGCGATAAGCTCGACGAGCCGACGAGGAGGCTCCTCGCCGGGAAGATCCGGGAGAGACTCGCGACCCGGGTGAAGCACCGGGGCAAGAAGCACACCTTGGAGAACATCATCCACATCCAGGCCCGCGGCGTAGCGAGCTTCGTCCGGGATGGAGTCCTCTACAAACCCTTCGTGGGGAGCTGGTAGTTGGGCTACGTGCTTCTCATCTACGACATCCCAGACGACAGGGTGCGTCACCGCATCTCCGAGCGCTGCAAGGACTATGGGCTCTCGCGTATCCAGTACTCCGCTTTCGCTGGCGAGCTCGACCGCAACCGCCGCCAGGAGCTGATGCTGCGTCTGAAGAAGACGCTCGGCAGAAAAGAAGGCAACATCCGCCTGCAGCCCGTATGCGCCCGCGACCTTTCGCTTGCCGAGGAGGTGGTGGTTGAGCCTTCCTGAGTTCGACGTCACCGATGTGCGCCAGCACGTCTACTGCCCACGAATCCCGTACTACCGCTACACGATGCCGTTGGAGCGCCCGGTAACGGCCAAGATGGACCTTGGCAAAGAAGAGCATGAAACCGTTTCCGCAAAAGAAGCCCGGCGCACACTCAAGGCGTACGGGCTGGAAGAGGGCGAGCGCCGGTTTGGGGTAGACCTCTACTCACGTCACCTGCGACTGCGTGGCAGGATAGACATGGTTATCT
>JADDKG010000272.1 GCA_020253895.1 Rubrobacter sp. | reverse complement strand
CGGCGGCAGCCCCGGCCCGCCTCCCGGCGCGCCGCGCGGCGAGCCTCCCCGCCTCGGAGACGGCGTACCCCGCGAGCAGGCAGACGCCGGGGAAGACGGCCGGGACGAAGCGGCGGGTCGCCCACGGCAGGTCGGGGGCGACGTTGGGCACCGCGACGTAGAGGATGCCGAAGGCCAGCACCGCCCCCGCGAAGACCACGAGCCCCCGCTCCGGGCGGCGGGCGGCGAGGACCAGCCCGGCGAGCGCGAGGGCGGCCACCGCCGGGGTGATAAACCACACCATGCGGACCACCACCTGGGTCCGGTAGGCGTTGAACCCGCGCAGGTTCTCCGGCAGGCTCTCCCAGGGCTCGGGCATCACGAAGTACGCCCAGAGGGAGGCGGCAACCACCGCGAGCGCAATCCCCACCGCGACCCGCCCGCCGCGCGCCGCCCCCCAGGCCTCGAGCCCCCTCCCCCACCGGTAGCGGGCCCACACGAGCCCGGCCGCCAGAAGCCCCGCACCGGCGAGGGCAAAGGGTGCGGCCCGGAGGGCCTCCCGCAGCCCGTGCTCGGCGTACAGGATGTACAGGTAGCGGCCCCCCACGGTGTTCAGGTACAGGAGCGCCGCCGCCCCGCACAGGGCGAGCGGCGCCAGGGGATATACCCACGGCCGGAGCGGGCGGCGGGCGGCGAGATCCCAGGCGAAGAGCGCCGGGAGGGCCGCGGCGGCGAGAAAACCGTCCACCCGGACAAGAGTCGCACAGCCCAACAGCAGCCCGGCCAGAAGCCCGGTGAGGGGCTCCGGGTTGCGGACGAACCTCACGGCGAGCCACAGCCCGCCGAGCACGAAGAGCTGGGCCATCACCTCGCTCGAAGGGTGGCGGGACCACCAGATCTGGGCGTACCCCGCCGCGAGCAGCGCCCCCCCGATAAGACCCGCCCGGGTCCCGAAGAGCTCCCGGCCCAGGGCAAAGGCCACCCCCACGGAGAGGGCGCCCAGCACGGGGACCACGAAGAGCGCCCCCCACACCCCGCCGAGCAGCGCCCCGAAGCCCAGCAGGGCGAAGGGCCCGGGGAAGAACTGGGGCACGATGAGGTCCTCCCCCAGGATGAAGAAGCCGGGGTACTTCCGGCCCTCCACGAACTCGTGGAAGCCGGAGACGAGGCCGACGAGCGCGTCGTGGTGGAACAGCTCCCCGGCGCGGGCTAGCCGGGCGGCGAAGAGGGTGTACACCCCTGGGTCGCGGCTGTTGATGACGTACTCGGCCGGGAGCGCGTACAGGGCGAAGGCCCCGGCCACGAGCCCGAGCGCCGCCGCATCCCGCAACCCCGGCCGCGGAAGCCTCCACCCCGGTCCCCGGAAGGCCGCCAACAGGGCGCAGGAGGCCACGAGCGAGGCACCCACGAGAGGCGGGGTGAAGAGCCCGGCCACGGCGAGCACGACGAGGATAGGGAGGGCGGCGGCGAGGGCGACGCAGGCCCGCAGCAGGATCGCCTCCGCGAGACCGTCGCCCTTGCGAGCCAGACGACGCCCCAGAAGCTCGCCGGGGAGGCACAGGAGGGCCAGAAGCAGCAGCGCCCGGAGCATCCCGGTCAGGCGGTGGCCGCCAGGGCCTCCCGGGCCGCCCACTCGGCCTGCGCGGCCACCCCCTCCTCCAGCCCCACCCGCGGGCGGTAGCCTAGCTCCCGCTCCGCCCTCCGGTAGTCCGCCCAGGTGGAGCGCACATCCCCCGCCGCGGCCTCCCCGTAGAGGGCCTCCACCGGCCGCCCCGTCACCTCCCGGACGGCCTCCAGCATCCGCCGCACGGAGACCCGCACCCCGCCGCCGACGTTGTACGTCCCCTCCGCCCCGCGCTCCAGCGCCGCCACGGTGGCCGCGACCGCGTCCGAGACGTAGGTCATGTCGCGCACCTGCTCCCCGTCGCCGAAGATCTCCACCGGCCGACCGGCGTGCGCCGCCGCGATAAACCGCGAGAGGGCCATCTCGGGCCGCTGGCGGGGGCCGTAGACGGTGAAGTAGCGGAGCACCACCCCCCGTACCCCCCGCTCCCGGGCGTAGAGCCGCACCAGCTCCTCGGCGGAGAGCTTGGAGAGCCCGTAGGGAGAGGCGGGCCGGAGGGGATGGTCCTCGGGGATTGGTCTGCCGCCGTCGGGCCCGTAGACCGAAGAGGAAGAGGCGAGGACGAAGTGCGGCGTTTCGGCCCTACAGACCGCCTCCAGCAGCCTCTCGGTGGCGAGCACGTTCCGCCGCAGATAGACCTCGAAGCCCGACCCCCAGCTGCTGCGGACCCCGGGCTCGCCCGCGAGATGGGCCACCGCCGCAACCCCCCGCAGCAGCAGGGCGAGGTCCAGCTCTAGAAGATCCCCCTCCACCAGCCGGAAGCGGCCGCTCTCCACCGCGGAGGCCAGGTTGCGCAGCTTCCGCTCCCGCGGGTAGTAGCGGGTGAAGGCGTCCACCCCCACCACCTCGCAGCCCTCGGCCAGCAGCCGGTCCACCAGATGCGACCCGATAAACCCCGCAGCCCCGGTTACCAGGATCCGGGCCACCCTAAAACGCGCCTCCTTTGATCTTCTTCACGACCTCTAAGCCAGCCCCTTGACTGCCGGCTGCCCGTACATTAACGTGCCCGGTGAGCAGTTGCAAATGATTGTCATTAATGAAAAGCCGGTTTGTAGGAGGGAGAGGCGGTGCTAGCGTCATTTCTCGTGATCCTGCGCGAGGGCTTTGAGGCCTCGCTGCTGGTGGCGATCCTGCTGGCGTACCTGGCGCAGATCGGTCGCCCCAAGGACGCCCGGGCGGTGTGGTACGGCGTGGGCGGGGCGGCCGTCCTCTCGGTGGTGGTGGGCGGGGTGCTCTTCGCCACCGCCTCCGGCCTCGGGGGCAAGGCAGGGCTCATCTTCAAGGGCGCGGCCATGTGGCTCGCGGTGGGCTTTCTGACGTACATGGTGCTGTGGATGCGGCGGCAGTCCAGGACCGTGGCGAGGGACCTGCGGCGCGGGGTGGATGAGGCCCTGGAGCGGGGGAGCCTCTTCGCGCTGGTCTCTTTGAGCTTCGTGATGGTCTTCCGGGAGGGGCTTGAAACCGCGCTGTTCATGTTCGGCATCACCCAGACCTCCACCCCGCTCGCGGTGGCCGCCGGGGGGCTTTTGGGGCTCGCGGGGGCGATCGTGCTCGGCTACCTCGTGTATGCCGGGGGCCGGAGGATCAACATCGGGGCGTTCTTCAAGATCACGGGGGCCCTGCTGCTGGTGGTCGCCGCCGGGCTTCTGGCCCACGGGGTAGCGATGTTCGAGATGGCGGGGCTCTTCCCGGCGATCCTCTACCCGCTGTGGGACCTCACCGGGGTTTCGGTGCTCACCACCGAAAGCACCGTCGGGCAGTTCCTCTCCGCCTTTCTGGGGTGGGACCCCAAGCCGGACCTCATAGAGTTCGGCGCGTGGGCGCTGTACGTG
>JADDKG010000271.1 GCA_020253895.1 Rubrobacter sp. | reverse complement strand
TATGCCCTCAACTACCTCTTCCGCGAGGGCCTGCAGAGCGAGCCGGTCGAGGGGATCTACGTGACCGGCAACAGGGACCGCGGCATACGCAACTGGAGCTACGATAAGAACCCCACCACCTACGGCGACATCGGCTACGACATCACCGGCCCGGAGGTGCACGCGGACGGCGAGATCTGGACCGCTATCCTGTGGGACTACCGGCAGGCGCTCGTCGCGGAGTTCGGGGCGGCCAGGGGGGCCAGGATAGCGCAGGCGACCATCACCGACGCGATGCCACGATCGCCCGCCAACCCTTCGTTCCTGGACATGCGCGACGCCATCGCGCTCGCCATAGACGATCGCTACCACGACTCGGCAGGCTACGAGAAGATCTTCGACATCTTCTGGACAGAGTTCGCCCGGCGTGGCGCGGGCTTCCACGCCCGGACCGAGGGCGGCGACGACCTCGATCCGACCCCGGCCTTCGACCACCCGAACGACGCGCGCAACGGCACCCTTGCCGGAAAGGTCGTCAACGCCGCGACAGGAGAGCCGGTCGCGGGTGCCAGGGTGATGATCGGCAGGTTCGAGGCGCGGGTCTCGCCGCTTCGCACCACCGGTTCCGGCGGCGGTTTCTCCGCCCCGGTGGTGGCGGGGACCTACCCGGTCACCATCCAGGCCCGCGGCTTCGGCTCCCAGACCTTCGGAGGCGTCAGGGTCACGGCGGGGCAGACCAAATTCCTGCGCTTCGAGCTGAGCCCGAACCTGGCCTCGGAGGCCAACGGGGCGAAGGTGGTCTCCTCCACGGACCCCAACGCCCGGGCGCTCATGGACGACACCGAGGCCAGTTCGTGGTCCAGCAAGAAGCGTGGCAACGCCGTGATCCGGCTCGCAAAGACGGCCCGGATCTCCTCTGTCCAGATCAGCGCGTACACCACCTCCCGCTTCGAGGCGCTGCGCGACTTCACCCTCCAGGTCTCGACCGACGGCGAGGTGTGGCGCAATGTGCTCATCAAGGACGGGGCGTTCACCTACCGGAAGCCGCGCCCGGTAGCCCCGGACGTCCACTACAAGACGTTCAGGCTCGCCGATCCTGTGCGCGCGAAGTTCATAAGGTTCTACGCCGACGCCCCGATGGGCGAGACGATGTCGCGGGTGCAGGCCGCCGAGCTCCAGGTGTTCTCCGGCACGGTCAAGAATGTCGGGCCCCTGCCGCCTCCTCCGCCGGACCCGCCCTACGAGGACAGCGGGACCATAGCCTTCGGCACCCCCGTGGGCGACGCCACCAGCGGCGGGGTGACCGCGGTGGACTTCCAGACGAGTTGCACCTTCCCGCCGGCCACCCAGGGCTCCGACGGCTGGGTCACGAGGCTCCCGGAGGCCTTCGGGGACGGGCTGCACCAGGTGGAGGTGAGGGGCACCTCGCCGGCGCCGCACGACCTCGACCTGTACTTCTACTCCGCCGACTGCGAAGTCACCGGCTCTGCCGCCTCCGCCGCGGCCGACGAGTCGGGGACCATACCCAGCGGCACCCGCTACGTGCTGACCCACCTGTGGCTGGGGGCGGGAGAGAGCTTCGAGCTTAGGGCCACGGATACCCGGTAGAGGCTGTAGGGGACCGAAGCCCCCTACAGCCTCTCCAGCGCATGCTCCAGATCCGCGATTATGTCCTCCGGGTGTTCGATCCCCGCCGAGAGGCGGATCAGGCCCTCCTTCACCCCGAGCTGCTCCCGCCGGGAGGGCGGCAGCTCGCGGTGGGAGGAGGTCGCCGGGTGGATGGCCAAAGTGTAGATGTCGCCGAGGCTCGGGGCCCGGACGCAGAGCCTGAGCGCGTTCAGGAAGCGGAAGGCCGCCTCCCGGCTCCCGGCCGCGAGCTCGAAGGCCACCAGCCCCCCGGTGTCCGCAAGCAGGCGCTCCGCCGCCTCCCGGTCCGGGTGATCCGCGAGGGAGGGATGGTGCACCCGGGAGACCTTCGGGTGCTCCGCGAGCCAGGAGGCTATCCTGCGGGCGTTCTCGCACTGGCGGGCGACCCGCAGCGGCAGCGTCTTCAGCCCCCGGTGCAGCAGCCAGGCCTCGAACGGCCCCAGGGTGGAGCCGACGGTCTTCCGGATCTGCTCCAGCGCCGTGTCGTAGGGCGGGCCCGCGGCGACCACGCCGGCGGTCACGTCCCCGTGGCCCGAGAGGTACTTGGTGGCGCTGTGGACCACCATGTCCGCCCCGAGCTCCAGCGGGCGCTGGAGGTAGGGGGTGCCGAAGGTGTTGTCCACGATCAGGGCGGCCCCGTATGAGCGGGTGATCTCCGCGAGCCGGGGGATGTCCGCCACCCTGAGGAGAGGGTTGGAGATGGTCTCCACGACCACCGCCCGCGGTCTGAGGGTGGAGACCTTCTTCTCGGCCTCCCCCAGGTCGTAGGCGTCGAAGAAGACCGTCTCCGTCCCGGCAGGGCCGAAGATCTGGAGAAGCAGGGTGGCGGTGGATCCGTAGAGCTGCTCCGCCGCCAGCACCCGGGCCCCCTCGCCGGCCTCCGCCGCGGTGAGGGCTGCATGCATCGCCGCCATCCCCGAGGCGAAGGCCAGCGCCCGGGCCCCGCCCTCCGGGGACTCGAGCGCGGTCAGCGCCGCCTCCAGGGCCGCAACGCTCGGGTTCCCCCACCGGGCGTAGCTGTAGCCCGGCTCCTCCCCGCCGAGCACCCGGTCGGTGGTCTGCACATCGGCGTGGGAGAAGGTGGTGGAGGCGTAGATGGGGGTCGAGATGGGGTAGGAGCCGTCCGTGCCCCGGACGGCCGGGGATTCGGCTCCGGGCCGGGCCTCCCCGGCGTGCACCGCCCGGGTCTCGAACCGCCGCTGCTGTTCTCCTCCGCTCGCCACGGCATCCTATACTAACCCATGAGGGGCGCAGAGGCGCATCCTGCGGCGCGGAGGAGGAGGTTGGCTGCCCTGGACAGGATAGAGTACTTCGAGCGGATGCTGCAAAGGGACCCCGAGAACCCCACCGGGCTCCTCGCGCTGGCCAACGAGTACGGCAAGGCGGGGCGGCTGGAGGAGGAGGCCGGTGTGCTGCGGCGCTACCTGGCCTCCCACGAGGACGAGGGCAACGCCTACGCCCGCCTCGGCCGGGTTCTGGAGAGGCTCGGCCGGAGGGAGGAGGCCCGGGAGGTGCTCCGGGAGGGGATCGGGCAGGCCGAGCGTCACGGCCACCAGGAGATGGCCGGGGAGATGCGCGGGCTGCTCCGGGAGCTTGAGCAGGGTTCCGGCGGGCCCGGAGCGGGTAAGAACCACCCTTGAATGTGGGGTATCATTTAAGAGGTTTGCCCATGTCTGGACGCTACACGGGCGCCGGTGCGCCGGAGCCGCTGCGGCTCCCCGCCGGGCGCCGTTTGGTCTACGAGGTACACAACCGGGTGCAAGGTAAAAGGATGTGATCCCGTTGGAGCAGCAGACCGAGAGCCAGTTCTACGGTCCGAACCTGGGGTACGTTCTCGAGCTGTACGAGCGCTACCGGGAGGACCCCGGGTCCGTCGACGAGGAGACCAGGAGGTTCTTTGAGCGGTGGAGCCCGCCGCGCATCGAGGTCGACGGGCGGGTCGCCGAGGCCGTGCTGGAGGCCGAGAAGTACGTCGGGGCTGCCAAGTACATCCGCAGCATAAGAGACTTCGGCCACTCCGCCGCCCAGCTCGACCCCTTAGGGAGCGAGCCCCCCGGCGACCCGGCGCTCGACCCCGCCTTCCACGGCATAACCGAGGAGGACCTCGAGCGGATGCCCTCCAGCATCGTGGGCGGTCCCATCGCCGAGCGGACCTCCAACGCCCGGGAGGCCGTTGATGAGCTCAAGCGCATCTACTGCAAGACCACCGGCTACGACTTCGGGCACATCGCCCACCTGCCGGAGGAGCGCTTCTGGCTCCGGGACGCGGTGGAGTCCGAGCAGTTCTACCAGAGGATGGACGGCGAGGCCGCCAAGCGGCTCCTCCGGCGCCTCACCCGGGTGGAGACCTTCGAGAAGTTCCTACACAAGACCTTCCTCGGGCAGAAGCGTTTCTCAATCGAGGGGAACGACATGGTCGTCCCCATGCTCGACCGCCTCATCCGGCACACCGCCGATTCGGGAACACCTGAGGTGGTTATGGGGATGGCCCACCGCGGGCGGCTCAATGTGCTGGCGCACGTGCTCAACAAGCCCTACGCCAAGATCTTCGGCGAGTTCCAGCAGCCGGAGAAGGGGGAGCAGAGCTCCGTCTCCGAGATGTCCGGCGAGGGCTGGGTGGGGGACGTCAAGTACCACCTGGGGGTGCGCAACTTCCACCTCGAGGAGGGGCAGGAGGACGCCAAGGTGCTCATCAACCTGGCGCCCAACCCCAGCCACCTGGAGCACGTCAACCCGGTCGTCTCAGGGATGACCCGGGCCGCACAGGAGCGGCGGGACGAGGCCGGACCGCCGCGGCAGGACGTGGACGCCGCGCTCAGCATCATCCTTCACGGGGATGCCGCCTTCCCGGGAGAGGGGGTGGCGGCGGAGACCCTCAACCTCTACCGGCTGCCCGGCTACCAGGTCGGCGGCACCATCCATATCATCATCAACAACCAGCTCGGGTTCACCACCGAGAAGGAGGACGCCCGCTC
>JADDKG010000270.1 GCA_020253895.1 Rubrobacter sp. | reverse complement strand
TGGCTCGCGGACTTCGTCGGCTTCCCGGTCGCCGAGGGGGCGTTCACGAGCGGCGGGATGACCTCCAACCTGACGGCGCTGCTCGCCGCGCGCGAGAGGGCGTTGCCGGGCTCGCGCTCCGGGGGGCTCTACGGGCGGCGGGCCGCGGTCTACTGCTCCGAGGAGGCCCACTACTCGGTGGTCCGCGCCGTCGAGGTCTGCGGGCTCGGGGGCGCATCCGTCCGGCGCATCCCCCTGGACGGCCGGCGCCGGATGCGCCCGGAAGCTCTGGACGGGGCGCTCTCCCGCGACGCCGCCTCCGGCGTCACGCCCGTCGCCGTGGTGGCGACGGCGGGTACGACGCTCACTGGTGCGGTGGACCCGCTCGACGAGGTGGCCGACGTCTGCGAGCGCCACGGCGTCTGGCTGCACGTGGACGGCGCGTACGGGCTCCCGGCCGCGGCGGTCCCGGAGACCGCGCCGCTCTTCGCCGGCCTCGAGCGGGCCGACTCGGCGACCGTGGACGCCCACAAGTGGCTCGGCGTGCAGAAGAGCTGCAGCGCCGTCATGCTGCGGGAGACCGGGCGGCTGCGGGCTGCCTTCGGCCACGAGGAGCGCTACATGCTGCACGAGGGCGACGTCCCCAACCCGGTGGACCGCACGCTCGAGTACTCCCGCCCGCTGCGCTCCCTCAGGTTGTGGATGGCCTTCCGCGTCCACGGAGCGGCCCAGTTCAGGGCCTGGATCCGGCGCACCCTGGATAACGCCCGGCTCCTCGCCGGTCTGCTGCGCGAGGCCCGGGACTTCGAGCTGCTCCACGAGCCGGCGCTCTCCACCCTCTGCTTCCGGCACGCGCCGCCGGGTATCCGCGACCTCGACGCGCACAACCTCCGGCTCGCCCGCGAGATGCAGCGCGACGGGCGCGTCTTCGTCGCCCCGGCCTCCGTGGACGGCCGCGCCTGCCTGCGCGCGTGCTTTGTGAACTTCAGGACCACCGCCCGCGAGGTCGGGCGGGTGGTCTCCGTCGCCCGGGAGCTCGGAGACCGGCTGGCCCGCCCCTGATCGCGTGTTCTAGAATACCCCGGACGGAGAAGCTCCCTTCCGGAGGTAGGCGTTCTTGAGGTTCCTTGCGGGCTTCAGGCTCGGGCGGTGGTTGGTCTGGCTCGTCTGCCGCGCGCTGAACAGGCCGCTGCCCGTCCCGCACGCGGCGGAGTGGATGAGGATCCCGGAGCACTCCGTGGACCAGGTCCTGGAGACCGGGGCCCTACGCAGCCTCTACCCGCAGGACGTGCTCGAGGCCGCCCGGCGGATGGACCGCCAGCGCCGGGAGCACGACGAGCGCCATGCCCGGCGGGCTTAGGGCTTCGCCGATACGCGGGTATACTCAGCGCGTGGACCTCTTCGACCAGTCCGGAAGGGACAGCCTCACAGCCCGTGCCCCCCTCGCCGAGAGGCTCCGGCCGCAGGCGCTCGGCGAGATCGTCGGCCAGCCGCACCTCACCGGCGAGGGCGGCCCCCTGCGCGCGGCGGTAGAGCGGGGGAGGGTGGGCTCGGTGATCCTCTGGGGACCCCCCGGGACCGGGAAGACCACCCTTGCCCGCGTGCTGGCCGCCGCGGTGAGCGAGGAGTTCGTCCCCCTGAGCGCCGTGACGAGCGGGGTTAAGGACCTCCGCGCCGCCCTCGACGGGGCGCGCGAGAGGCTGAAGTACGAGGGGCGGGGGACGCTCGTCTTCGTGGACGAGGTCCACCGCTTCAACAAGGCCCAACAGGACGCCCTCTTGCCGGCGCTCGAGGAGGGGCTCGTGGACTTTATCGGGGCGACGACGGAGAACCCCTCCTTTGAGGTGACAGCCCCGCTGCTCTCCCGCTCGCGCGTGCTCCGCCTCAGGCCTCTCTCGGAGGAGGACCTGGAGGAGCTTCTCGAGCGGGGCCTCGCGGAGCTACGCGTCGAGATCTCCGCCGACGCGCGGGACTACCTGCTCCGGCTGGCGGGCGGGGACGCGCGGAGGATGCTCAACGCCCTGGAGGTCGCCGCTGCGGGGAGGAGGCGCGTGGAGGCGAAGGACGTGGAGCGGGCGCTCGGCCAGCGGGCGCCGCGCTACGGGCGCGAGGAGCACTACGACGTCGTGAGCGCCTTTATAAAGAGCGTCCGCGGCGGCGACCCGGACGCGGCCCTGCACTACCTGGCGCGCATGATCGAAGCCGGCGAGGACCCGGTCTTTATCGCCCGCAGGCTCGTGATCCTGGCTAGCGAGGACGTCGGCAACGCCGACCCGCACGCCCTGCCGCTCGCCGTGGCCGCCGCGGATGCCGTCCGGCTTGTCGGCATGCCCGAGGGGCGCATCCCGCTCGCCCAGGCCACCACCTACCTCGCCTCCGCGCCGAAGTCCAACGCCGCCTACGCCGCGATCGGCCGCGCCCTCGAGGACGTTCGGGGGGGCGCCGTCCCCGAGGTGCCCATGCACCTGCGCAACGCCCCCACCGGCCTCATGAGGGAGGAGGGCTACGGCGAGGGCTACCGCTACGCCCACGACGACGAACCGGAGGGGATGAACCAGCGCTACCTCCCCGAGGAGCTCGCCGGCCGTGTCTACTACGAGCCGAAGGAGAGCGGGGCCGAGGGGGAGATAGGGGAGCGGCTGCGGCGCTGGCGCCGCGAGCGCGAGAGGTG
>JADDKG010000027.1 GCA_020253895.1 Rubrobacter sp. | reverse complement strand
GGCGACCACGGTGACGGGATCCCCGTAGTTGGTGAGGAGGGTGCCCTCCCAGTCGGCGAGGAGGGCGGGTCGGGTAACGATCTCGTAGAGCCCCACCCCGACGACCGCGAGGTTCACCGCGAGGAAGGCCGCGACGACCGCGATTGCCACCCCTATCGCCTCCCGGAAGCCCTTGAGGAAGATCCCCCCGAGCACGGCCAGCAGGGCGAGGGTGACGAGCACCTCGTGCTCCTCGAGGCCCTCCGGGACGTAGGGGTTCTCGACGATGTGGGCTGTTGCGTCGGCCGCGGAGAGGGTGATGGTGACGATCCAGGCCGTCGCCACGAACCCGAGCAGGCAGAGGACAAAGAGCTTGCCCTGCCAGAAGGAGAGCAGGTCTTCCAGCATGGCGATGGAGCCCTGCCCGTGCGGGCTCTCGGCGGCGACCCTCCTGTAGACGGGGAGCATCCCGAAGAGGGTGAGGGCCACGATGAACAGCGTGGCGATCGGAGAGAGGGCCCCGGCGGCGATGATGGCGATGCCGGGGATGTAGCCGAGGGTGGAGAAGTAGTCGACCCCGGTGAGGCAGACGACCTGCCACCAGGGGTGCTGCCGGGCCCGGCTCTCGGGGGTCTCCGGGCCCTCGACCTGCTCTATCCGGTCCTCGAGCAGCCAGTCCCGGAAGGACCCGGCTCTCCTCTTTCCGAGCACGGCCATGGGCCCGTACTATACCCAGCTTTCGCCGGGCAGACCATCCTTCCGCGCCCCGAGCCAGGCGGCCGCGGTGGCCCCCGCGTCGGCGAAGGTCCCGCGCACCCCCAGGGAGCGGGCCTCCCCTCCGCCCACGGAGAGCAGCGGGACCCGCTCGCGGGTGTGGTCGGTGCCTCTGAAGGTGGGGTCGTTGCCGTGGTCGGCGGTGATGATGAGGAGGTCTTCAGGGCCCAGAGCCCCAAGCAGCTCCGGTAGGCGCCGGTCGAAGCGCTCCAGGTTCTGCGCCATCCCCTCCGGGTCGCGGCGGTGGCCGTATTTGGCGTCGAAGTCCACCAGGTTGGCGAAGACGAGCCCGCGCTCCAGCCCGCCGAGCGCCTCCAGCACGGCGTCCACCTTGGCGGCATCGTCGGGCTTGCCGGGCAGGTGCCGGGTTATCCCCCGGCCGTCGAAGATGTCCCGGATCTTGCCGACCGCCACCACCTCCTGCCCGGAGGCCTTTATCCTGTCCAGGTAGGTCTCCCCGAAGGGCTCTATGCCGTAGTCGCGGCGGTTCTCGTTCTCGCGCTCGTAGGCGCCGGGCGAGCCGTGGTAGGGACGGGCTATGACCCGCTCCACCAGGATCCTACCCTCCCCGATGAGCATCCGGTGTGCCTTCTCGCAGGCTTTGTAGAGCTCCTCCAGGGGGATGACGCCGGTGTGGGCGGCGACCTGGAAGACGGAGTCCGCGGAGGTGTAGACGATCCAGGCCCCCGTCCGCTCCTGCTCGGGGCCGAGCTCCTCGATGATCTGCGTCCCGGAGGCGGGCCTGTTGCCGATTACTTTCCGCCCGGTCTCCCGCTCGAAGCGGTCTATGATCCACCCGGGGAAGCCTTGGGGGTAGGTGGGGAGCGGCTCTTCTAGCACGAGGCCCATGATCTCCCAGTGCCCGGCGAGGGTGGCCTTGGCCGCCGAGCGCTCGGTCATGAGCCCCCAGGAGGCCGCCGGCGCGGGGGCGGGCGGCACCCCCTCGAGGTCGAGGATGTTGCCGAGCCCGAGCCTCTGCAGGTTGGGGAGATCCAGCCCGCCAACGGCCCTTGCGGTGTTGGCGAGGGTGTTGGCCCCCGCGTCGCCGAAGTCCGCGGCGTCCGGGGCGTCCCCCGCCCCGACCCCGTCGAGCACCACTACGGCCGCCCGCCGGCCGGGATGCCTCCTCATGTACACCTCCTTGAGCGGCGTCTCCGGACCCTTATGTTACCCCGGCGGGCGGCCCCGCTCTCCTATAGAATCTTCCCATGGCCCTTGAGGACGCCGCCGGGGTGGAGGTGCGCGAGGCCGAGACCTCGGATGCGGGGGAGATACACGCCCTGATGTGCGAGCTGGCCCGGGTGGTGGGGGACAGCCTCCCCCCGCGGGAGGCGGTGGCGCAAAGGCTGCGGGAGCTTCTGGAGGAGCCGCGCGCCGGGGTTTTGGTGGCCGAGATCGGGGGCTCGGTGGTGGGGGCGGTGAGCTACTGGATCAAACCGGACCTCGCCCACGGCGACACGGTGGTGGAGGTGCCCACCCTGGTGGTCAGGGAGGGGGTGCGGCGCGAGGGGGTAGGCCGCCGCCTGATGGAGAGCGTCCGCCGCCTGGGCACCGAGCGGGGGGCGGCGCTGGTGGAGCTGGTGACGACCCCCTCGAACGTGGCGGCCCGCGAGTTCTACCGCTCCCTGGGGTTCGTGGAGACCGACCACATCGTGCTGGAGTTCGTCGGGCAGCTGGAGGAGCCCCCCTCCTAGACCCCCCCGCCGGAGAGGGCGGCGAGGACCCCCGCCGCCGCTAGGACCGCGCCGACGGGCAGGGTCCTGCGGAGGGGCAGCTCGCGCACCACCGCAAGACCCACCGGGATGAGGACGGCCACGACCCCCACCCCGACCACCCACCGCACCCCGGGGACCGCCACAAGCGGCAGGAAGAGGCCGGTTGGGTAGGCGACGGCCCGCCAGGTGACCGGGTACCCGTGCCGCCCGCCCCACGTCCCCACGTGGAAGACCCCCGCCAGCGCCAGCGAGAGCGGCAGCGGCAGCACCAGCGCCGCCAGGCCCGGGTAGAGCCCCCCGAAGAGGTACCACACGGGCGCCGCGGGGAGCCCGCAGAAGACCAGGAAGGCCGCGGGGGCCCGGGGGTCCGGCACCCGGGGGAGCACCTCGAAAAAGGCGACCGGGTGGGCGAGGAGCCTCCCCAGCAGCCGCAGGTAGCTGGAGAGGGGCCTGCTGACGTCCCACTCGCTGGCCCCGCCGCGGATGGTGTCCCGGGTGTACCCCCGCTTGGCCACCGCTCCTCGCTTCAGGCCACCCGGCGGGCCGGGAAGCGGCAGGGGGGCGACACCAGGCTCTCCTGGGCGGCAACGAGCTGTATCTCCCGGGCCCCGCGCCGGAAGGTCTTCTCCAGCACCGCGTAGACGGAGGAGGCGGTCAGCGAGAGCGCCTCCTCCACCCCCCGCCCCAGCAGGAGGTGGGCCAGGAAGAGCGCCGCG
>JADDKG010000269.1 GCA_020253895.1 Rubrobacter sp. | reverse complement strand
GGACCACTGATGTCACCGGGGAGATCTTCCTTGAGGAGGGGGTAGAGATGGTGATGCCTGGTGACAACACGGTCATGGAGGTACAGTTGATCTCTCCCATAGCGATGGATGAGGGATTGAACTTTGCCATAAGGGAGGGTGGCCGGACCGTTGGTGCCGGTGTCGTTACCCAGATAATAGAGTAGCTGGATCATGGCCGTATCGAAGATAAGGATCAAGCTCAAGGCCTATGACCACGAGGTCATAGACAAGACTGCGCGCTCCATCGTGGAGACGGCGGAGCGGACCGGGGCCTTTGTCTTCGGCCCCGTTCCGCTCCCCACCAAGCGCAGCCGCTACACGGTCATCCGGGGACCCTTCAAGGACAAGGACTCCCGGGAGCACTTCCAGCTCAACACGCACAAGCGGCTGATAGACATCCAGCAGCCCACGCCGCGGACGGTCGACTCGCTGCAGCGGTTGGATCTGCCGGCTGGGGTGAACATAGAGATAAAGGCTACTTAGAGGGCTATGGCAACGGCAGTATTCGCTCGGAAAAAGTATATGACCCAGGCGTTCCAGGAAGACGGGCGGGTGGTCGGCGTCACGGTACTGGAGGTGGAGCCGAACATCATCACCGCCGTCAGGACGCCCGAGAGGGACGGCTACGAGGCGGTGCAGGTAGGCTTTGGCGCGGTGAAGTCCGGCCGGGTGAACCGCCCGCACGCCGGGATCTTTGCCAGGCTGGACACCCCGCCACGCCGCTACCTGCGTGAGCTGCGCGGGGTGAGCGGGGAGGTGGGACAGACCATCGGGGCCGACGCCTTCGCGCCGGGCGACCGGGTGCACGTGAGCGCCCGTTCCAAGGGCCGGGGTTTTCAGGGTACCATCAAGCGCCACGGCTTCGGGCGGGGGCCGGTCACCCACGGCTCCCACAACATCCGGCAGCCCGGCTCTGTGGGGGCCTCGGCGGATCCCTCGAGGATCTTTAAGGGCCAGCGGATGCCGGGGCACATGGGCGACCGCTCCGTGACCGTGCGGAACCTGGAGGTTGTCCGGGTGGACCCGGAGAGGAACGAGCTCTGGGTACGCGGCGGGGTGCCCGGCGGCAGGAACGCCATCGTGAAGGTCCGGAAGGCGGGTGAGTAGGATGGCTCAGGCGCAGGTTTTCGATGCCCGCACCGGCCGGAGGTCCGAGATGGAGCTCAAGGGGCCCCGTTTCGAGACGGAGCCCAAGGAGCATGTCATACACCGGGCCGTGGTCGCCGAGCTTGAGGCCCGAAGGCGCTGGACCGCCTCCACCCGGGGGCGCAGCGAGGTGGCCGGCTCGGGGGCCAAGCTGTACCGGCAGAAGGGCACCGGCCGGGCCCGGGCGGGAGATATAAAGTCGCCGATCCGCTACGGCGGCGGCACCTGGGGCGGTCCGAAGCCCAAGGGGCCCCGCTACGGTAAAAAGATAAACCGCAAGGAGGCTCGGGCGGCCTTCGACGGGGCGCTCTCCGCCAAGGCCGCCGAGGGGATGCTCTACGTGCTCGACGCCCTCGACTTCGAACGGCCCTCCACCAAGAGGGCGAAGGAGCTGCTCGGGCAGATGGGGGTGGAGGGACCCGTTCTGCTGGTCCTCACCGCCGAGGAGCGCGAGGCGGCCCTCTCCTTCAGGAACCTGCCCGAGGTCACCGTGGTAGAGCCGCGCGGTTACGGGGTCTACGAGCTGCTGCGGGCCCGGGAGGTCATCTTCTCCCGCGCGGCCTATGGCAGGCTCACCGCCAACCGGGAGGAGGGCTGAGATGGACCCGCATCAGATCATAATCCGGCCGGTCATCTCGGAGAAGAGCTACAACCTCATAGAGAACGAGGGGCAGTACACCTTCGAGGTAGACCGGCGGGCGAACAAGAACCAGATCAAGAAGGCCGTCGAGGAGGCCTTCGACGTGAAGGTAAAGAAGGTCAACACGGTAAACGTCAAGAGCAAGCCCAAGCGTCAGGGCTTCACCCGCGGCCGCACCTCGACCTGGAAGAAGGCCGTGGTGAAACTGGCCGAGGGCGACAGGATCGAGCTGTTCGAGGGGGTCTAGAAGAGGATGCCAGTCAGACGTTACAAGCCGACGAGTCCTGGTCGCAGGAACTCCTCGGTCCTGACCCGCGACTCGGTCACCAAGGAGGAGCCGGAGAAGAGCCTGCTCGCCAAGTTGCACAAGACCGGCGGGCGGAACGTGCACGGCCGGATCACGACCCGCCACAAGGGCGGTGGCCACAAGCGGCGCTACAGGATCATAGACTTCAAGCGGGATAAGGACGGGGTTCCGGCGACCGTTGCGGCCATAGAGTACGACCCGAACCGCTCGGCCAACATAGCCCTGCTGCACTACCACGACGGCGAGAAGCGCTATATTTTGGCGCCGCGCAACCTGACCGTCGGCTCGGTGGTGATGAGTGGGCCGGAGGCCGAGGTGGACGTGGGCAACGCCCTCCCGCTGGCCAACATCCCGGTGGGCACCACGGTGCACGCTGTTGAGCTGGAGCCGGGCAGGGGAGCGCAACTGGCCCGCAGCGCCGGTACCAGCGCCCAGATCATCGCCCGCGAGGGGAACCTCGTAACCCTGCGGCTGCCCTCCGGCGAGCGGCGGCGGGTGAGGGCCGAGTGCCGGGCAACCGTCGGGGTCGTCGGCAACCAGTCGCACCAGAACGTGCGCTGGGGCAAGGCCGGCAGGAAGCGCCACCTGGGCGTCAGGCCCACGGTGCGCGGGACGGTCATGAACCCGGTGGACCACCCGCACGGCGGAGGCGAGGGCAAGAGCACACCGGGTCGGGCGCCGGTGACGCCGTGGGGGAAGATCACCTTGGGCAAGCCCACCCGGAAGAAGCGCAAGCGCTCCGACGCCATGATCGTGGCCCGGCGCAAGAAGGGAAGGAGGCGCTAGGTGACGCGTTCCTCGAAGAAGGAGCCGTTCGTCGAGGAGAAGCTCATGCGGCGCATCCTCGAGATGAACGAGAAGAACGAGAAGCGGATGATCAAGACCTGGAGCCGGGCCAGCGTGATATACCCCGAGATGGTGGGCCACACCATCGCGGTGCACGACGGGCGCAAGCACGTGCCGGTGTACATCACCGAGAGCATGGTGGGCCACCGGCTCGGGGAGTTCGCGCCGACCCGCACCTTCAGGTCGCACAAGAAGGACGACCGCACCGCGAGGAGGCGTTAGGCGATGAGGGCAGTGGCGAAGTACGTCAGGATCTCACCACGCAAGGCGCGCCTCGTCGCAGATCAGATCCGGGGCAAGAGCTACCCGGAAGCCGCCTCCATCCTGCGGTTCACCAACAAGCGGGCCGCTAGGATCCTGGGCGACGTGCTCAAGAGCGCGGCTGCCAACGCGGAGAACAACCACGACGCAGACCCCGAGCTGCTGTTCGTGGAGGAGGTCCGGGTGGACGAGGGGCCGACCATAAAGCGCTACCGTCCCCGGGCTCTGGGACGGGCGACGATGATCCGCAAGCGCACCAGCCACATCACCCTGCGGCTCGGCGCTCCGGAAGGGGTCGCCGTCGGCGGCCCGCTGGACACACCCGGAGACGAGGAGGAAGAGGAGTAGCAGATGGGTCAGAAGGTACACCCGGAGGGCTTCAGGCTCGGCGTCAGGCGCAAGGGCGAGAAGGTCGACTTCAAGAGCCAGTGGTACTCGGACAGGGACTTCGCCGAGCTCTTGGGTGAGGACCTCAAGATCCGGGAGCACATCGAGAAGAAGCTCGCCCGGGCCGGGATAGCCGAGATCGAGATAAAGAAGGCCGCCGAGCAGGGCGAGGTGGTGGTGGACATCCACACCGCCCGTCCTGGCATCGTCATCGGGAAGGGCGGCAGCGAGGTGGATGCTCTGCGGAGGGATCTGGAGCGGCTCACCAACAAGAAGGTGCAGGTCAACGTGCGGGAGGTCTCGCGGCCCGAGCTCAACGCCAAGCTGGTGGCCGAGTCCATCGCCGAGCAGCTCGAGGGCCGGGCGGCCTTCCGCCGGACGATGAAGCGGGCGCTTACCAGCGCCATGCGCAGCGGGGCCGTGGGAGCCAGGATCCAGTGCTCCGGCAGGCTCGGCGGGATCGAGATGAGTCGCTCGGAGACCGTCTTCGAGGGCAAGGTGCCGCTACAGACCCTCGATGCGGACATAGATTACGGCTTCAAGGAGGCCAACACCCAGATGGGCCAGATCGGGGTGAAGGTCTGGATCAACCACGGCATCCACACCGACGAGGAGAAGTAAGAGATGCTGGTGCCAAGAAAGCTCAAGTGGCGCAAGCCCCAGCGGGGCCGGATGAAGGGCCGGGCAAAGGGCGGTACGGAGGTGCAGTTCGGCGAGTACGGGCTGCAGGCGCTGGAGCCGGCCTGGATCACCAACCGCCAGATAGAGGCCGCCCGTATCGCCATGACCCGCAAGATCCGGCGTGGAGGGAAGGTGTGGATCAACATCTTCCCCCACAAGCCGGTGACCAGGAAGCCGGCCGAGACCCGCATGGGCGGCGGCAAGGGCAGCCCGGAAGAGTATGTGGCGGTGGTCAAGCCCGGGCGGGTCATGTTCGAGATGAGCGGGGTGGGCGAGGAGCTGGCCCGCGAGGCCATGCGGCTCGCCGCCCAGAAGCTGCCCATAAAGACCCGCTTTCTGGTGCGGGGAGGTGGTGGCTGATGGCCAGGCTCAAGACCGGTGAGCTCAGGGATCTGGACGTGGAAGAGCTGGAGCGCAGGCTCGCCGAGACGCGGCGGGAGCTGTTCAACCTCCGCTTCCAGCATGCTACCGGGCAGCTTGAGAACACCGGACAGCTCAGGGAGGTGCGCAGGAACATCGCGCGGCTCCTGACGGTTCTGAACCAGAAGAGGCAGGAGAAGTAGCAGGTGAGCGAGGAAGAGCGTAACAGGAACACGGAGCCGGAGGAGCGGGCCGGAGCGTTCGCCGATGCCGAGGATCTTCCGGAGAGCGAGGTCGCAGGAGATCTCGGAGAAGCGGCCCGACGGGGCCCGGCCTTCGACCGCGACGTCGGCCAGATCCAGAAGGATACCGGGCGTGGTAGGCGGAAGGAGCGCGTCGGCCTTGTCGTCTCCGACGCGGCCGACAAGACCGTCACCGTCTCGGTGGAGACGCTCAAGGAGCACCCGATGTACAAGAAGCGCATCCGGCGCTCCAAGAAATTTTTGGTGCACGACGAGCGCAACGAGGCCCGCGTCGGCGACACCGTGAGGATCATAGAGACCCGGCCGCTGTCCAGGAGGAAGCGGTGGCGGCTGGCGAGCATCATATCGAGGGCTGAGTGATGATCCAGCAGGAGACGAGGCTAAAGGTTGCGGACAACTCCGGGGCCCGAAGCCTCCTTTGCATCCGGGTACTCGGCGGCAGCAAGCGTCGCAACGCCGGGATAGGGGATGTCATTGTGGCCTCGGTCAAGGAGGCTACACCGGGAGGCGCGGTCAAGAAGGGCGATGTGGTGCGGGCCGTCGTGGTGCGGACCAGGAAGGAGACCCGCCGGGACGACGGGTCCTATATCCGCTTTGGGGAGAATGCCGCGGTGCTCATAAACAGCGACGGCTCCCCGCGCGGTACCCGCATCTTCGGGCCGGTCGCTCGTGAGCTCCGGGAGAAGGGGTACAGCAGGATCATCTCGCTTGCACCGGAGGTGCTGTAGCGTGGCTGCAAAGATCAAGCGCGGTGACACCGTGGTGGTGATCTCCGGCAGGGAGAAGGGCAAGCGCGGCGAGGTCGAGAGGGTGCTTCCCCGGGAGAACCGGGTGGTGGTCAAGGGGGTCAACACCCGGACCCGCCACGCTCGCCCCAGCCAGCAGAACCCGGACGGGCTCTACCGTTTCGACGCGCCCATACACATCTCCAACGTCATGCTGGTGGACCCCAACACCGGAGAGCCCACCCGGGTCGGTTACAGGTTCACGGAGTCGGGCCAGAAGGTCCGGGTTGCCAGGCGTTCCGGGAAGGACATTGATGGCTAGGTTGAAGGACAAGTACAGGCAGGAGGTCGCCCCGGCGCTTCAGGAGCGCTTCGGGATAGACAACCCGATGCGTATCCCCACCTTGGAGAAGATTGT
>JADDKG010000268.1 GCA_020253895.1 Rubrobacter sp. | reverse complement strand
TTCTCTGCCCTCTCCACCATGTACTTCGCTATGCGTGCCTTTATGGAGCCTGAGGGGTTTAGGTACTCAAGCTTGACGTAGAAGCCGTCCACCACAACTAGCGGTGTGTCCCCTATGGCGTCCAGGATGTTCTCCGACTGAGTTTGCACAGTCATCTTTTCCTCCCTTACACTCACCGACGTCCTGGCTGTCTGTAGAGATCCGACCACACCACCAAGAGCAGCTACTCCTGCCGCAGTGGCCTCCTGGAGGTCTCCCTGGTGAACAGGAGGGCGAAAGCGGCGATCACGGCCGCTGCCATGAGGTAGAAACCCGGCGCAAAGTCATTGCCCGTCAAGGCTATGAGGAAGGTGGCAACGAAGGGCGCCGTTCCGCCGAACACGGCGTTTCCGAGGTTGAAGGAGAGCGCGAAGCCGCTGTAACGCACCGTTGTAGGGAACATCTCCGTAAGGAAGGCGGCGAGCACCCCATCGTTTCCGGCCAGTATCGCCCCGAGCAGAACCTGCGCCAGCACCGCGTACGCGACCCCGCCCAGCGACAACAGCTCGAACAGAGGCAGGGTAAAGAGCACGAACAGAACACAAGCTGCAAAGAGCACCGGCTTTCTACCGACTCTGTCTGCCAGCACCCCCACCAGGGGAAGGAACAACACGTAGATTGCTACCGAGACTATGGTCGCGAGGATGGCGGTCACCGGATCGAAGCCCAGCTCCCGGGAGAGATAGGTCGGCATGTAGCTGAGGATCATGTAGAAGCCAACGGCATTGAGGCAGATGACGCCGAACGCCACGAGGATCTGCCTCCAGTTCTCGCGTATGCCCGTAAGCACCGGAGCCTGGGACACGTGCTGCTCACGCTCGAGCGCTTTGAACAGGGGCGTATCCTCAAGCCTCAACCGTATGTACAGGCCGATCAGCCCCAGCGGCCCACCAAGAAGGAACGGAATGCGCCACCCCCACGACTGGAGCGCCGCCTCGGAGAGGCCGTGCTCCAAAAGGGCGGCTATGGAAGCCCCCAGGACGAGCCCCGCGGCCGTGCTCGCCGGAACCATGCTTACCAGCAGGCCCCTGCGCCCATCGGGCGCATACTCGGCGATGAACGACGAGGCACCGGCGTACTCTCCCGAAGCCGAGAAGCCCTGGACAAAGCGGCACAGAAGGAGAAGCAGCGGCGCCACCAGCCCTATAGACGCATAAGAGGGTATGAGCCCGATCGCGAACGTCGCCATCGACATGATGAGGATCGTAAGCGCCAGAACCCGCTGGCGGCCGACCTTATCCCCAAAGTGCCCCCAAACCATCCCCCCGATGGGCCGCACCACAAACGAGACGGCAAAAACCGCAAACGTGGCAAGCAGCGCCGCAGTGTCGTTGCCCGGAGGGAAGAAGACCGCCGCGATAACCGCCGCCAAATAGCCGTAAGTGGCATAGTCGAACCACTCGATCGTGTTCCCGATAGCCGCCCCCAGTACCGCCCGTCTCACGGTGGAGCCACGCTCCCCTGCAGAGACCCTGGCCTGCACCCCCGTCTCCAAAGCTCCTCGAACCTCCTCGGCTCCTAACACCCCTGTGTTGCAATATACACAACTACGTTGTGAAAACATCCTAGATCTGCACAACAGTGTTGTCAAGAGCGCGACAAAGATTTTCTGGAGCGCCCTACGAGGCGCAGCGGGACATAAGGGGAGCTGCGACGCGGATCAAAGCGGACTCCCAGCCTACGGTTTAGCCTGGGCGGACAGCCCTCTATGTTCCGTGCGGCCGTCTCCTCTTTTGTGAAGGCGGGAGGAGGGCCGGCTGATTACTTACCGGCACCTCCCAGGCGCTTCGAGATATCTGTTGCGGTACGCTTCACCAGCTCTCCGAGCTCTCTGATCCGCTCGGGAGGGGTGCGGTAGTATGGCGCGGAAAGCAGCACGGCCGCGATGGTCCGGTCGCGATGATCACGGACCGGGGCGGCGACCCCCGTCTCTTCGGGGGAGGTCTCACCGGCGTTTACCGCATAGCCGAGCTCTCTAACCCGTTGCAGAACCGCCAGGTATTCCTCGGGATCGACGACGGTGTGCTCTGAGTAACGCTTAAGTCCCCGGCCGATCAACCGCTGAACCTCCTCGGGAGGAGCATCGGCCATAAACACCTTGACGGAAGCGCTGGCATGCTCGCGGAACTGCGTACCCAGCGGGGTGGTGTGCTTCACGCTCCTGGGGCTTGCCACCTGCTCCACGCTGATAGCAGCCCCCTCGCTCCACACAAAGAGGCCGGTGGTTTCTCCCGTCCTACGGGTAAGGTCCTCGAGAAAAGGTCTGGCTACGCGGCGGACATCGAGGTTCGCCAGCATCGGTCCGGCAAGCGCGATCACCCCCACCCCGAGGCGGAAACGCCCGCTGGTTGGGTGGCGCTCCACCAGGTTGGCCTGCTCCAGCGTGGCGAGGATACGGGAAACGGTGCTCTTGTGAAGACCAACGCGGCGTGCGATCTCGCTGACACCGAGTATCGGCTCTTCCCTGGAAAAGGCTTGCAGCACCCGGATCCCGTGCAGCAGGGCGGAACTGCCCGTCCTGGCGCCGGGCCGGTCCCTGTTGCCCTCGTCGGCTTTGGCCGTGCCTTCCGT
>JADDKG010000267.1 GCA_020253895.1 Rubrobacter sp. | reverse complement strand
TCTCGGACGCCTTCGACCGCTTCGAGCGCCTGCTCTCGGAGCTGGAGGGCGAGGGATACGGGCGCGAGGAGATCCTGCTGGACGCCACCGGCGGCACGACCCCGATGCGCCTCGGCGCAGCGCTGGCGGCGATGACGCGCGGGATCCCGATGGTGCACCAGCGGGTACCACAGCGCTACGTTGACGGAAATTGGGTGCGGGACTCCTCGCGGGAGGTGGAGGTCGTCCCGATGGAGAACCCTTTGGAGGCGACGGGCCTTTTGCGCGAGGGGCAGGCGGTCGAACTCTTCAACCGCAGGGATTATGCCGCCGCGGCGCTGATGTTCGAGGATGTTGTGGAGAAGGTGAGCGGGGCCGAGCGCGGCCACTACTACCGGGGGCTGCTGTTCCTCTCGGAAGGATATGCGGCGTGGGATGTGGCGGACTACGGGCGCGCTCTGGAGCGGCTGCGGGCGGCGCGGGAAGAGCTCGGCGTAGGCTTCGGGGATGCGGCGCTTGCGGACCGTGCCGGGGGGTTGGTAGCTAGGATCTCATCCCACCTCGCCTTTCTGGGGAAGGTGAGAGGGAAGCTCTCGGTCGAGAACGTGGTGGACATGTTGGAGAACGCCCGCAGGAGGATAGAGGACCAGGGGCGATATGACGACGGGGTGGCGCGCCTGTACCGCTGCGTCGAGATGTATCACCAGTGGAGGCTGCAGGAACGTTACTCCATATCCACCGCGGATGTGGATTGGGGAGGGGTGGACGAGAAGGCGCGGGAACGGTTCCGGCAGAAGGCAGGGGAGCTGCCTAAGGTGCTTGGCCTCAGGCACGCCCGTCTTCTGGAGCGCATCCTGGGTGGGGAGGAGCCGGAGGAGGATGAGGTGCTGCGGAACTTGCTCCAGCAGCGGAACCGTTCGATCCTGGCCCATGGTCTAGAGCCGATCGGTGAGAAGGCCGCCCGCGGGTTCCTGGAGTATGTGGACGGGCTCGTGGGGGACCGGAGTGCGCGTTCCGGTGCTGTCCATGCAACCCTGAGGGGGCTCTAGGTGGCGCTGGAGCTGCACTGCCACGAGGTCACGGTGCGCTTCATCGAGCGGGCGGTCGTGCCCCCTTATGAGGGCTCCATGATCCGGGGTGCCTTCGGGCGCGCCTTCAAGGAGAGCTGCTGCCCCTTCCCTCATGCTGGTGACGGGTGCCCCCTCGGAGAGAAGTGCCCCTACGGATACGTCTTTGAGACCTCACCTCCAGAGGGGATGCGCGAGTACGCGAAGAACCGTCAGGTGCCCAGGCCCTACGTCTTCGAGCCACCGGAGGCGACCAAGATGCACTACGAGCCGGGGGAGAGGATGGTCTTCGGGTTCACCGTGATTGGGCGGGCGGCGGACTACATGCCGTACTTCGTCTACGCCTTCTCCAGGATGGGCGAGATAGGGGTGGGGAGGAAAAGGGCCCGCTACCGTCTGGAGAGGATCGTGGCGAGAAACCCGTTTTCGGGGGAGCGTGAGGAGATCTTTGACGGGGAGATCGCGAGGAACCGGAGGCTACCGGTTGCCTGGAGGGATGCTGCACAGGAAGCGGAGAAGCTGGATGGGGAACGCGTCCGGGTGGAGTTCCTTACTCCCACGCAGATCAGGTTTCGGGGAGAGATCTTTCCTGAGGCCCCGCCGTTTGCGGCGCTGGTGCAGGCGCTCCTGATCCGCATCCCGATGCTCGCCGCGGTGCACTGCGGTGAGGTATGGCAGAAGGACTTCAAGGAGATAGTAGGGCGGGCGGAGAAGGTCGGGACGGTGCGGGACGCCACCTCCTGGGTCTCGTTCCGGCGCTTCTCCTCTTTCAGGGGCAAGACGGAACGCCTGGAGGGCATGGTGGGGAGTGCCGTCTATGCGGGACCTCTCCAGGAGTTTTTGCCCCTCCTGTGCATGGGGCAGCTCACCCACGCCGGGAGGCACGCGGTCTTCGGCCTGGGACGGTACCGTATCTCCCGGTCCCGGTAGCGCCGCGGCGGGTGGGCTATGATGGGCTCCCGGAAGGTGAGGAGAGTCGTCGTGCGGAGGGACGGGATCCTATGGACTTCGAACTCGGCAGGGAGCAGCGGGAGGTAAGGGAGCGTGCAGCGTAGTTCGCCGACCGGGAGGTTGCGCCCGGGGCCTACGAGCGGGACCTGAACGACGTCTACCCCCAGGAGATCTTCGAGAGCCTGGCCGGGATGGGCTTTATGGGCCTCTGCGTCCCGGAGGAGTACGGCGGGGCCGGGAAGGACTTCCTCTCCTACGTGCTCGCCATCGAGGAGCTCAGCCGGGCCGACGCCGGGGTGGGGGTCACCCTCGCGGTGCACACCAGCGCGGGAACCCTCCCCATCCTCGCCTACGGCACCGAAGAGCAGAAGCGCAGGTGGGTGCCGCCGCTCGCCCGGGGCGAGAAGATAGGGTGCTTCGCCCTTACCGAGCCCGGGGCGGGTTCCGACGCCGCCGCCATCGAGGCGAAGGCCGAGCGGGTGGACGGGGGCTACAGGATCTCCGGGCACAAGCAGTGGATCACCAACGGCCGGGTGGCGGGGACCATGATCCTCTTCGCCCGCGCCCCGGAGGGCGTGACCGCCTTTATCGTGCCGATGGACGCCGAGGGCGTCTCCCTGGGCAAGCACGCCAGGAAGATGGGGGTCATCTCGGCCACCACCGACGACGTGCTGCTGGACGGGGTCTTTGTCCCCGAGGAGGACCGGCTCGGGGAGGAGGGCAGGGGGCTCAGGGTGGCGCTCGGCACGCTGGACCCGGGGAGGATCGGGATCGCCGGGCAGGCTCTGGGGATAGCCGAGGCGGCCTTCAGGCACGCCTCGGCTTACGCCGTCCGGCGCCGGACGTTCGGGAAGCCCATAGCCGAGCACCAGGCTATCTCCTTCAAGCTCGCCGACATGCAGACGAAGATAAGGGCCGCCCGGCTTCTCACCTACGAGGCGGCCTGGATGAAGGACCGGGGGCTCCCGGTTACCGAGGCCGGCGCCCGCGCCAAGCTCTACGCCTCGCAGGTGGCAAACGAGGTCGCCTACGAGGCGGTCCAGATCCTCGGCGGCAGGGGATACATGAAGGACGAGAGCCCCGTCGAGCGGCTCTACCGGGACGCCAGGGTCACCGAGATCTACGAGGGAACGAGCGAGGTGCAGCGGATCGTCATCTCCCGCTCCATCCTGCGCGAGCACTCGGAGTCCCTCGAGGCCCCGGGCGGCGTGGAAGGCGCGAGGCCCGTCCTCGGGTAGCTCCCCGCTCCTGCGCGCTCCCCCTTATGCTACAGTTTTGATTAGG
>JADDKG010000266.1 GCA_020253895.1 Rubrobacter sp. | reverse complement strand
CTCGAGCCCCTCGCCGCCGAGCTTCCTGCGTCGCACCCTCCCCTCCTTCCGGTCACGTGCCAGCCCTTCCCTGAGTCTACCCGTGCGCGGCGGGCCGTGCACGGGTAGACTCTTGCCGCAGGGTCCACCCAGAGGTCGAGAGGAGGTCGCGCCGTCCCGGAGGAAGCCCCAAAGGGCGCCGGAGGAGCGGGAGAGTTCACCCTCTCCTCCCCCGTCCGCAGCTTCGCGAGAACCGCCGTCCAGGTGCTGGTGCGTCCGCGGGATTACTTCCGCTCCGTGGACGCGCGGGGAGGGTTCGCGCCGCCGCTGGTCTTCGCCCTGGTCTGCTCGGCGATCTCCGCCCCGCTCGGGGCGCTGCTCGCCCCCTACGACCCGCTCGGCCCGCGCGACGGGGGCACCGTTCCCGGCGTGCCGAGCGGCTGGCTCGCGGAGACCGGGGTGGTGGCCGGGGCGCTGCTCGGCCTCTTCGTGGCGCTCGTCGTGCTGCTCCTCCTGCTGCTCGCCATCTACGTCGGTGCCGGCGTCTGCCACCTCCTGGTCCTCGTCTTCGCCCGCGGGCGACACGCGGGCTTCAACGCCACCTTCAAGGCCTACGCCTACTCGTCGGCGGCCTCGCTCCTCTCCTGGGTGCCGGTGGCGGGGTACGCCGCGGCCCTCTACGGGCTCTACCTGCTCTTTGTCGGCCTCCGGGAGCTGCACGGGATGCCGCCGGCGAGGGCCGCGCTCGCCGTCGCGCCGCTGGCCGTACTCCAGCTCTACCCCCTGATTACCCTTTTCTAGAGAGAGCCCGCACCCAAGGCGAGCGGACGCTTTACCTTTACGCAGGGGCAGGCTGTATAGTCTATGCTGGAAACCACCGCAGGAGAGCGGAGAGGGATCAGCATGAACCAGGCACCCCCGGTAGAGACCCGCGGCCTGACCAAGCGCTACGGGAGCGTGACCGCCGTAGAGAACCTCAACCTCACCGTCAGGCGCGGCGAGGTCTACGGCTTCCTCGGACCAAACGGCGCAGGCAAGACCACCACGCTCAGGATGCTCCTGGGCCTCGTCCGGCCCACCGCGGGCACGGCGCGCGTGCTCGGCGAGGAGCCCGGCTCCGCGGCGAGCCTCGAAGGGGTGGGCGCGCTGGTGGAGTCCCCGGCCTTCTACCCCTACCTCTCCGGGCGCGACAACCTGAGGATGATGGCCCGCTACGCCGGGGTGGGACGCGAGCGGGTCGAGGAGGCGCTCCGGACGGTCGAGCTCTCGGAGAGGGCGAAGGACAGGTTCAAGAAGTACTCGCTCGGGATGAAGCAGCGCCTCGGGGTCGCCGCCGCCCTGCTCAAGGACCCGGAGCTCCTCATCCTGGACGAGCCCACAAACGGGCTAGACCCGAAGGGGATGGCCGACATGCGCGAGCTCATAAAGCGCCTCGGACGGGGCGAGAGGACCGTGCTCCTCTCCAGCCACCTGCTCGGGGAGGTCGAGCAGGTCTGCGACCGGGTGGGCGTGATCCGCGGGGGTCGCCTCGTGGCCGAGGGCACGGTTGCCGAGCTGCGCGAGAGGACCGGCCTGCTGGTGCGGGCCGAGCCGCTACGCGAGGCCGCCGAGATAGCCCGCAGGATCTCGGGCGTCGAGGAGGTGGAGGTGACGGACGGCCTCCTCCGCCTCTCAACCGATCCGGACCGTGCCGCCGAGATAAACCGCAAGCTCGTCTCGGCGGGGCTGGAGGTGAGCGAGCTGCGTCCGGCGGAGCGGTCGCTCGAGGAGGTCTTTTTAGAGCTCACCGGCGAGGAGGGGACGGTCTGATGCTTGCCAGCCTCTCCGCCGAGCTCTTGAAGCTCAGGAAGCGCCCGGCGACGTGGGTGCTTGCGCTGGTCTGGCTCGCGGTCGTCCTCGTCTTCGGCTACCTGTTCTTCTACCTGATCTCCTCGTTCCCAACCGGGGGCCTGCCGGAGGACCAGCGGGCGCAACAGGAGGCGCTGGGAGAGCAGCTCCGGCGCGGCCTGCTGCCCGAGAACCTGCTTGAGAACCTCTTCGTCAACGGCACCTTCGGCACCGGTGGGGCGATCGCCCTGATCCTCGGCGCCCTCGCCGCGGGCAGCGAGTACGGCTGGGGGACCCTGAAGACGGCCCTCACCCAGAGGCCCGGGAGGCTCGCCTTCCTCCTGGGTAAGATGCTCGCGCTCGCGGTCTTCCTGCTTCTCTTCGTCCTGCTCGGGCTTGCGGCGGGGGCGGCGGGCAGCTACGCCGTAGCCCTCCTCGAGGACGCCGCCGTAAAATGGCCGCCCCTCGAAGACTTCGCGCGGGCGGTCGGGATGGGCTTCCTCATCCTCGCGGTCTGGGCCTACCTAGGCTTCGCGCTCGCCACCCTCTTCCGGGGCACCGCGCTCGCCATCGGTCTCGGGCTCGCGTGGTCGCTCGCGGTGGAGAGCACGCTCACCCTCCTGCCCGTCGAGAACGACGCCTACGAGACCTTCCGGAGCTTCCTCCTCGGCGAGAACACCGCCTCGCTGGGCAGCTACTTCGGCTCGGCGCCGCAGGGCTTCGGGGTCCCGGAGCCGCTCGTCGAACCGGAGCGCGCGGCGGCGACGCTCGCCGCGTACACGGTGGTCTTCGTCGTGGTCGCGGCGCTCTCCTTCCGCGGACGCGACGTCACCTGACCTTGGGCCGCCCTTCCGAGTAGCGGTTCGTGATCGGCATCCTGCGGTCGCGCCCGAAGGCCCGGGTGGTGACCTTTATCCCCACCGGGGCCTGGCGGCGCTTGTACTCAGCGCGGTCCACCATCCGCACCACCCGCCGGACGTCCTCTTCCGCAAAGCCCATCGCCACGATCTCCCCCACCCCCTTGTCGTCCTCGATGTACGCTTCGAGGATGGGATCCAGCACCTCGTAGGGCGGCAGGGAGTCGACGTCCCGCTGCCCGGGCCTCAGCTCCGCCGAGGGCTCCTTGGTCAGCACCGAATCGGGGATCACCTCGCGCCCCTCCACCCGGTTTATGTAGCGCGCCACCCGGTAGACCAGCGTCTTGGGGACGTCCTTCAGCACCGCGAAGCCTCCCGCCATGTCGCCGTACAGGGTAGAGTAGCCGACGCTCATCTCGCTCTTGTTGCCGGTGGAGAGCGCGATCCAGCCGAACTTGTTGGAGAGGGCCATCACGATGTTGCCCCGGATCCGGGCCTGGATGTTCTCCTCGGTGACGTCCTCGGGCAGCCCCCGGAACACCTCCCCGAGCGTCTCGCGGTAGGCGTCGAAGACGGGATCTATAGGGATGACCCGGACGTCTATCCCGAGGTTCTTGGCCACCGCCCGGGCGTCGGCGTTGGAGGCCTCCGAGGTGTAGCGGCTGGGCATGAGCACCCCGGTGACGTTCTCAGGCCCGAGGGCGCGCGCCGCTATGGCCGCGGTGAGCGATGAGTCTATCCCCCCCGAGAGCCCGAGCACCGCCCGCGAGAAGCCGTTCTTGCGGAAGTAGTCCCTGAGGCCCAGCACCAGGGCCTCAAGCACCTCTCCCTCCTCGGGCAGGAGCTCCTCCGCCCGCGGCTCCTGGGACCGGGCGGGCTCGCGTCTCTCCCGGAAGCCGGGCACCTCCACCACCTCGGGCTCCGTTTCGAGCTCCTCCTTGCGCGGGCGGGACTCGTGCAGGCGCTGGACGAGCGCCTCCTCCGGGTAGAGGTCTACAAAGAGCAGGTCCTCCTCGAACTGACGGGCGCGGGCCAGAAGCCGGCCCTCCGGGTCGAAGACGAGGGAGTGCCCGTCGAAGACCAGCTCGTCCTGCCCGCCGACAAGGTTGCAGAAGAGCACGTAGCAGCCGTAGTCCGAGGCGCGCACCGCGAGCATCCTCTCCCGCAGGGCGCCCTTGCGCCGGTGGTAGGGGGAGGCGGAGATGTTGAGCAGGACGCTGGCCCCGGCGAGCGCCTGCTCCCGGGCCGGACCGCCCGGGTACCAGATGTCCTCGCAGACGCTCACCCCGGCGAGCGTCCCGTCGAGCCGCAGCACCGGAGCACCCTTGCCCTCCCTGAAGTACCGGTTCTCGTCGAAGACGCCGTAGTTGGGGAGGTACCGCTTGTGGTAGCGGTGCAGCACCCGGCCGCCGGAGATGACCGCGCAGGCGTTGTACAAATCCGTCCCCAGGTCCACGAAGCCCACCGCGGCCACCACCCCCTCAGGAACCCGGGCGGCGACCTCCTCCAGCGCCGCCAGGTTGTCGCGGACAAACCCCGGCCGCAGCAGGAGATCCTCCGGGGGGTAGCCGGTGATGGCCAGCTCGGGGAAGGCGACGAGCTCCGCCCCTCCCTCGAGGGAGCGCTCGAGCGTCCGGGAGACCTTCTCGGCGTTGCCCCAGATGTCCCCGACGGTGGTGTTGATCTGGGCGAGAGCGACCCTCATACCACCCATGATAAGCCCTGCCCGCACCCCTGTCAGCAAGCTCCTTTGGGGGATAGAATCCGGTGCGGTATGGACGAGCGCTTCACGACGGAGGAGCTGCTCCGGGCGGGTCCTGCAGCCGCAAAGAGCCTCCTTCTGGCCTGCGGGGAGGGCGACGGGCCACAGCTGCTGGGGATGGCGCGGGATCTCGCGGAGGACCTGGGGCGCCAGCTGGAGGCGCTCGCCTCCCTCCCCCCCTCGGAGAAGAGTTCACTCGACGCCCTGCTGGAGGCTGCGCTGCGCTGCGGGGACCTCGCCACCCTCGCCGCCTGCAACGCCGGATATCTATCCCCCCACGGCCGCCGGCTGGCGCTTGAGGCCGCCCGCAAGGCCCGGGAGGTGACCGCGGGCGTGCTGGCCGGCCTGGAGGATGACCGGGAGGCCCCCGGGTACGCGCTGCGGGACGCGCGGAGCGCCGACTGGAAGGCCTCCCTCGCCCTCAGGCAGCTCGGGGAGGAGGGCTAGAAGATCCTTTCCACCCTCTCCCCGCGCAGCGCCCGCCGGGCCGCCGCGACGACCTCCCCGATCCCCTTGTCCGGGACGAGCTCCGCGGTCCGCACCCGGGTGCGGACCTCCCGGCCCCCTGCGTACTCGACGGCCCGCGCCTCCCCGTCCTGCAGCAGCCGCTCCGCCTCGTCGAGGCCGATCGCCACGAGCGAAGCCACCTCCTCCCGCCGCAGCCGGAAGCGGTGGGGTGGCGTGTGATCCACGAGGAGGAAAACCTCGTGAAGCTCGCGGTCGCGTCCCTGGGGGATCTCCTGCTCTATCCGGCGGGTGCCGAGCGGGATCAGGCGTGCGGGGTCCGGCCTGATACCGAGCTCCTCCTCCAGCTCCCGCAAGCCGTCGAGCGGCTCCTCACCGCTCTTGAGATGCCCGGCGGCGGTTACGTCCAGATACCCCGGCCAGGTGTCCTTGCCGGCCGCCCGGCGCTGGAGGAGCAGATAGGGCCTCCCGGAGGAGTCCCTGCCGCAGATCCAGCAGTGGAAGCACCGGTGCCAGAGACCCCGCCGGTGGGCCTCCTCCTTGGGGACCGCGAGCCCGGCGGCGTTGCCCCGCGCGTCCAGAACGTCGACCAGCTCGTCCATACCCCGGAGATGG
>JADDKG010000265.1 GCA_020253895.1 Rubrobacter sp. | reverse complement strand
TCGACCGGTCGCGCGAGTACCTGCTAGTGTGCGCCAGCGGGCGGCGCTCGGAGCTTCTGGCGCGGGAGATGCTGGGGCGCGGCTACCGGGCCTACAGCCTTGAGGGCGGGGTGGCCAGCCTGAACCGGGACCCCGCCGCCTCCTAGGGCTCCCCGACGACCCGCACCTCGGGCTCCAGCTCGATCCCCAGCCGCTCCCGGACCCTCTCGCGCACCAGCTCCATGAGTCGGAGGGCATCGCTCGCCGTCCCGCCGCCCAGGTTGACGAAGTAGTTGGCGTGGACGGTGGAGACCTCTATCTGTCCCACCCGCAGCCCCTTGAGCCCGGCCGCCTCTATCACGCGGCCGGGGAAGTCCCCCGGCGGGCGCTTGAAGGTCGAGCCGCAGCTCGGTCTTTTCGGCGAGCCGTTCATCCGCAGGGCCCTGAACTCCCGGATGCGCTCCCGCAGCTCCTCGGGGTCGCCGGGGTGCAGCCGGTAGGCGGCCCGGAGGACCACCCAGCCGGGGCGTTCGTGCAGGATGCTCCGGCGGTAGGAGAGGCCGAGCTCCTCGGGCCCCATCCTCACCACCTCCCCGTCGTCGCGCAGGACCTCGGCCCACTGCAGCACCTGCACCGTCTCGCTCCCGTAGGCCCCGGCGTTCATGAACACAGCGCCACCGACCGTGCCCGGGATGCCGGTGGCGAACTCCAGCCCCGCAAGACCCCTGGAGGCGGTCATGTTCGCCAGCACCGGGTAGAGCGCCCCCGCCTCCGCCACCAGCGTCTCCCCGGAGAGCTCTGTGCCCTTGAGGGACTTGGCGAGGTGCAGGGTGAGCCCCCGGATGCCGCCGTCGCGCACCAGCACGTTCGTCCCGCCGCCGAGGACCGTCACCGGGATCCCGTGCTTCCGAGCGAGCTCCACGGCGGAGAGGAGCTCGTCCACGCTACCCGGCTGCAACAGGGCGTCGGCCGGGCCGCCGATCTTCCAGGCCGTATAGCGCCTGAGCGGCTCGTCGAACTTGGCCGCAGGGAACAGCCGTTGTAAAGTTCCGTCATGCACGCAAGGGAATATAGAGCAGAGGGAGAAGGTTTGCAGCCTCCCGAGACAGGAGCGGCAAGATGAAGGCCATGGCGCTGGCGGCGGGCAAGGGCACCCGCCTCTTCCCGCTGACCGGCGAGGTACCCAAGCCCATGGCCCCGGTGGTCAACACCCCCATAATCGAGCACATCTTCGCCCTTCTGGCCTCCCACGGGATGCGGAAGGTCTACGTCAACGTCCACTACCTGGCCGACGCCCTGCTCAAGGCCTACGGGCAGACCTCCCGGATCAACGGCATGGAGGTCCACCTGAGCCGGGAGGAGCGCCTCATGGGGACCGCGGGGGGCGTGCGGCGGCTGGCCGACCGGTTCGACGAGACCTTCGTGGTCGTCTCGGGCGACGCCCTGACGGACATCGACCTCCGGGAGCTCGTCGCGTTCCACCGGGAGAAGGGGGCGCTCGCCACCATCGCCCTCAAGCGGGTCTACGACACCTCGGAGTTCGGCGTGGTGGACATCGACGCCGAGGGCAACATCCGGGGCTTCCAGGAGAAACCCCCTCCCGAGGAGGCGATCAGCACCCTGGCGAACACCGGCATCTACGTGCTGGAGCCGCGGGCCCTGGAGTATATCCCGGAGGACACCTTCTTCGACTTCGCCAAGGACGTCTTCCCGCAGCTACTCCGGGCCGGAGAGCGGTTCGTAGGCTATCAGGGGGACTTCTACTGGTCGGACATCGGGACCCTCTCCGCCTACCGGCAGGCGCACTACGACGTGCTCTCCGGAAAGGTGCGGGTCAGGATCCCCGGCGAGAAGCGCGCCGAGGGGCTTTGGATCGGGGAGGACGCCAAGATCCACCCCTCCGCCAGCTTCGAGGGCTACGTGGTGATAGGAAGCGACGTCGTCATCGGGCGGGACGTGGTGCTCTCCGGTAGCGTCACGGTGGGGAGGGACTGCTGGATCCGGCGGGGGGCCACCATCAAGAGCAGCATCCTGCTACCCGGCGCCACCGTTGGCGACGGGGCCTACCTGGAGGACTGTATCGTGGGGCACGGCTACGACGTGCGGCCGGGCGAGATCATCCGGGGCGGGGCGCTCATCCGGCGGCCGCCGGGACACTGAGCCCTCAGCCGTCGCCCCTGCGCACCACCCCCTCGCGCCAGGCGTAGACCGCCGCCTGGGTCCTGTCGGCGAGGTGGAGCTTGCTGAGGATGTTGGAGACGTGGCTCTTGGTGGTCTTCTCGCTGATGTACAGCCGCCGGGAGATCTCCGCGTTGGAGAGCCCCTGGGCGAGGAGCTTTAGCACCTCCATCTCGCGGTCGGAGAGCTCCTGGAAGACGTTGGGCTCGCTGCGGCGGGCGCCGTGCAGCTCGCTCACCACCCGGGCGGCTACCCGGGGGTGGAGCACGGCCTCCCCGGCCGCGGCCTTGCGCACGGCCTGGGCGAGCTCCTCAGGCCCGGCCTCCTTCAAGATGTAGGAGAGCGCGCCGGCGCGGATGGCCGGGAAGATGTGCTCGTCGTCGTGGTAGGAGGTCAGGATGACCACCCGGGTCCGCGGGGAGACGCGGGTCAGACCGCGGGTGGCCTCGACCCCGTCCATGCCCGGCATGATCAGGTCCATCAGCGCCACGTCGGGCGCGTGCTCGGCCGCCAGCCGCAGCGCCTCCTCCCCCCCGGCGGCCTCGGCTACAACTGCGATGTCCTCCTGGGTCTCCAGAAACGCCCGCACACCCCGGCGCACGAGCTGGTGGTCGTCGACCAGGAGCACGGTTATCTTCTCTTCCATGCCTCCCTCCCGTCCTGCGCTTCTCTGGCCACGATCGGGCAGGTGAGGACGATCCGGGTCCCCCCCTCCGGCGAGCTCTCCACGCTGAGCTCCCCGCCGAGGCGCCGCGCGCGCTCCCGCATGCTGATGAGCCCGAAGCCGCCGGAGGGCCTGCCGGGGTCGAAACCCCGCCCGTCGTCCGCGACCCGGAGGGTGAGGGAGCTCCCGGTGTAGAGGAGGTCTATCTCCACCCGCCGGGCCCCGCTGTGCCGGGCCACGTTGGCGAGCGCCTCCTGGGCGACCCGGAAGACCGCCTGCTCCACCTCCAGCGGGACCTCCCGCTCGCCGCGCACCCGGAGGTCGGCGGAGATCTCGGCCCTCTCCGACCAGTCCCGGGCGTAGTCGCGCAGGGCGGCAGCGAGCCCCCTGTCCTCCAGGGCGGCGGGGCGCATCTCGTGGATGAGGACGTTGAGCTCCCGCTGGGCCTGCCGTACCAGCTGCTCGGCCTGCGCCAGGTGCTCCTCCACCCCCTCAATACCGCGGCCCATCCTGGCCCGGGCGGCGGCGAGCTGCAGCGAGGCGGCGAAGACCTGCTGCTTGACCGAATCGTGGAGATCACGGGCCACCCGGTTGCGCTCCTCCAGGGTGGCGAGGTCCTGCCGGTAGCGGATCAGGCTCTCCAGCTGCTCGGCCATGCGGTTGAGATCCCTGGAGAGCTGCCCGATCTCGTCGCTGGAGCCGTCTCTGACGGCGACGGAGAAGTCGCCCCGGCTCCAGGCCTCGGAGGCCCGGGCGAGCCGCTGCAGCCGCCGCACGGCGGGGGCCGCGGTGAGAAACCCGAAGATGGTGCCGAGCACCGCGGCCGGGATGAGCAGCGCGATCAGGCTCACCCCCAGGACGAGCAGCACGGGGCGGGTGAGGTCGGGAAGCCGGGCGGAGCCGGCCACCGCGCCTAGCAGGCGCCCGTCTTCACCCAGGATGGGAGCGGCCACCAGGATGCGGCCTCCGGAGCCCCTGCCGGAGAGCCGGGCAGGGTCCTTGACCCCCGAGAGGGCCTCTTCCACCAGCGGGCCGAGACCGGGGAGGAGCCGATCCCGGGCGGGCACCGAGGCCAGCAGCCGATGGTCGGGGCCGACCACGAACAGGTAGCCCTCCTCGGGGGCGAGATCTAGCAGCCTGGCCTCCTCGGGAGGTGTTTCCCCCGCTCCCCGCGCCCCGGTCTCGCGGGCTATGAGGGCGAGCTCCTCCCGCAGACCTTCCAGGTCCCGACGCTCCCCCTCCAGGTGCGGGGCCAGCCGGGGGGCTACGGCCTTCTGGAAATCGCCGGCGAGCATCCGCGGCAGCGCCCCGGAGCGCAAGAAGACCGCCCCTACCCCCACGAGGATGAGCTCCAGCACGAGCAGTGCCACCACCGTCACCAGCATGTAGCTGAAGGTCAGCTTCCAGCGGAGCCGCAGCAGCGATAGAAACCGGCCTTCGGTACGGGCGGGGCTATCCAAACCAGAGCTTCCTCACGGATCCCATCGCGCAAGCAGATGATACACCCGGCCACCTGATCGCAACGCAGCACCTACGCCGGTCAGGCAGAGCCCTTCCCAGAGACCTCTGGCGGCACGCACCCGATACGGGTAGAATGAAATTTTGGTAACAACTCCGGGAAGGAGGCAGCGGTGGCGGCAGCACCGGGCAGGCAATCGGTTGTGGAGCTGGATCTCCGCGGGAGCGTGTGTCCCGGTCCGACCGGGGACACCCTCGCGGCGCTGAAGAAGCTTCCGCCGGGAGGGAGGCTGGTAGTGGTCACCGACTACCTCCCCGCGCGGCAAACCATCCCCCGGCTGGTCGAGGAGAGGGGATGTTCCTGGGAGATCGTCGAGGACAACGGCGAGACCTTCCGCATGGAGATAGTAAAGGGAGAAGGGTGATGGAGGAGCAAGGCCGCAGACCGTTGATGTACGTCGCCACGCACGCGACAGACGACCCCACGCTGGCCACGCTGCCCTTCCTGGTGGCCACCGGCGCCGGCAGCGCAGAGATAGACTGTTGCATAGCGCTGGTGGGTGAGGCAGCGAGCCTGGCCAAGCCCGGCATGATCGACGCCGTTCACGGGGTGGGCTTTCCGCCGCTTTCGGAGCTCGTGCGGAAGGTGCGGGACTTCGAGATACCGGTGTATGTGTGAGGGTCATGCGCGGTCGCCCGTGGGGTGACCGAAGAGGACCTGAAGACCCTCGGAGCAACCTTCACGGACCCGGTCGGCTTCTCGCAGATGGCTTCCGAGCGGAGCGTGGTCTCGTTCTAGGATAAGCGAGGGGGTGTAAGCCATACCGAGGTCGGGGCCTGCAGGAGCTTCTACACCCAGTTGCTGCATGCCCGCGGCCTCAGGCGCTGCCGGAGCCCCGCCGGAAGACAAAGGCGCACACCCGGTACCGAAGTTCGCACCGGGGAGAACCCCGCGGCATCCTCCGGCTAGGCGCGGCGCCAACCGCTGCAGCCACGGGACGGACCGGTGGTGTACGGGCTCCTCGTAGCCACCCGGGGAAGAGGAGATGCAGGCCGCGCTCGACGTCCACCTGCGCGGCCTGCTGCGGGAGGGGACCCCTCCTAGCCGCGGTCGCGCTCCAGGAGGATGACCAGGATGGCGCCTGCAAGTAGCAGGCGCTCCTCGTCCTCGGGGAAGTCTCCGGTACGGTGGAGGGTGAAACGCCCCTCGAGGAGCGAGCGCTCCTTCCTCAGGCGCATGACCGTCCTGCCGCGAGACTCGACCAGGTAGGCAGGGTTGAAGAACAGGCCGCCGAGGGCGTCGCCGCCGGGGAGCGATTCCGCGAGGCCGTCGAGCGCCTTCACCCAGGGGTTCTCCTCGCGGATCACGGCGGCCTCTACGCCGTCCGGGCCCCTGACCTCGTAGGTGCTCCTCCAGAGCGAGCGCACCCCGAGCTGCCGCACCTCGCCCAGCGGCCCGCCGTTAGGCCCGGTCGGCCCTTATGCGGAACAGGAGGTCCCGCTGGTCCTCGCCTGTGAAGACCGGCACGTCCTCCCTCAGCCTGAACTTCTTCTTCCGGACGTAGGCCACCTGGCGACCCCGGGCGTCCGTTACCCGCACGCGGGTACCTATGGTGGCTATCTTAAAGCTCAGCTAGAGCGGGTACTCCAACACGGCGCCCCTCCCTGGC
>JADDKG010000264.1 GCA_020253895.1 Rubrobacter sp. | reverse complement strand
CAGGACGACGTACCGCCAGCCCCGCGGCAGGTGGAGCGCGACGCGGGAGTCCTCCCCGAGCCCCCTCCTCCCGAGCTCGAGCGCCGCCGCCGAGACGAGGCGGTCGAGCTCGCGGTAGGTGAGGCGGACGCCGTCCCCTCAGAGGGCGTCCGCATCCGGGAGCTCGCGCGCCCGCTCCCGCAGCGGGCAGGGGATGCTGCGGGCCCCGCTCACGCCGCAACCTCCTCGAGCCGCTCCACAACGACCGCCCGGCGCTCCCCGAAGAGAGCCGCGGCACCGGCACGCGGCCCCGCGAGCGGGAGCGGGGGCCTCAGCACGTCATCCTTCAGGGAGCGGTAGGTGTCCAGCCCGGCGGGGGCGTCCCCGAGCGATGCGGCGAGCGCGAGGAGGCCCAGGGTGCCGACCCCGCTCTCGTACGCCGAGCTCGCGACCGGGACCATCCCCGCCCTGCGGGCCTCCCGGGCAAAACGCAGCGAGCGGGAGAGCCCGCCGAGGAGGGTGGGCTTGAGGACCACGGCCCGCGCGTAGCAAAACCGGGCGAGGCCCTCCGGCTCGAGCCCGAGCAGGGTCTCGTCGAGCGCGAGCGGGACCCCGGAGACCTCCGCGAGGCGCGGAAGCCCCTCGGGGGAGGCAAGCGGCTCCTCCAGGTAGTCGAGCGGAACCCCGCCGATGGCCCGGCAGAAGTCGAGCGCCTCCTCGAGGTCCCACGCCCGGTTGGCGTCGAGCCGCAGCCGGACCCGGCCGCCGAGGAGGGCTGAGAGCTCCCTGACGAGGGCAGCCTCCTCCGCCGGGTCCGCGCGCCCGACCTTGAGCTTCACCGCCTCATATCCGGCCTCGCGCATCCTCCCGGCCCCGGAGAGGACCCGCTCCGGCGGGCCTTCGAGAAGCCCGCACACAGAGACCCCGGAGGCCGCCTCCCCGGAGAGGAGGATGTGGAGGGGCCTTCCGGATGAGGCGGCCTCGAGGGAGAGGCGGGCCAGCTCCAGCGCGAAGCGGGCCGAGGGGGGGAGCTCCCCTCCGGGGATGGTCGCTTCCTGAAGCTCCCGCCCCAAGATGCGGGGCTTCGCCTCCCGGAGCGCCCGGGCGGCCTCCCCGAGCGTCTCCCGGGAGAAGCCGGGAAGGGGTGCGGCCTCGCCCCAGCCGGAGGCGCCTCCGGCCTCCAGGCGCACCAGCAACCCCTCGCGGCGGCGGAGGACCCCGGCGCCCACCCGCACGGGGGCAACGAGGGGCAGCGCGTAGCGGTAGACCCTGTAGCCCGAGACCCTCAGGGGCGGCGGGGGAACTTCGAGAAGTCCGGCTTGCGCTTCTCCTTAAACGCGTCGCGGCCCTCCTGGGCCTCCTCGGTGCTGTAGAAGAGAAGGTTCGCGTCGTGGGCGAGCTGCTGGATACCGGCGAAGCCGTCCTCGTGGGCGTTGAAGCTCGCCTTAAGCAGCCGCAGCGCAAAGGGCGACTTCTCCAGCATCTCCCGGCACCACCGCACCGTCTCCTCCTCCAGGCGCTCCAGCGGCACCACCGCGTTCACCAAGCCCATCTCCAACGCCTCCTGGGCCGTGTACCGCCGGCAGAGGAACCAGATCTCCTTGGCCTTCTTTGGCCCGACGAGCTGGGTGAGGACCGAGGCCCCGTAGCCTCCGTCAAAGGAGCCCACACGCGGCCCGACCTGCCCAAAGATCGCGTTCTCTGCCGCGATGGTCAGGTCGCACAGCACGTGCAGCACGTGCCCCCCGCCGATGGCATACCCGGCGACCATCGCGACGATGGGCTTGGGACAGCGGCGCATCTGGAGGTGAAAGTCCGTGACGTGGAAGCGCCCCACCGAGGCCCCGCCCGGGGTGCGCTGGGGGTTGTCCGGGTCCTCCAGGTAGCCGGTGTCGCCGCGCACCTTCTGGTCCCCGCCGGAGCAGAAGGCCTCGGGCCCCTCGCCGGTCAGGATGATCACCCCGATCTCCGTGTCCTCCCTGGCGTCCTCCAGCGCCCGGCCCATCTCGATGACCGTGAGCGGCCGGAAGGCGTTCCGGACCTCGGGGCGGTTTATGGTGATCTTGGCGATCCCCTCGGCCTTGTGGTACTTGATATCCGTGAACTCTCCCGCTTCTTTCCAATCTATGACAGCCATACCTCTATTCTAGACCCCTTTCGTCGAGGAATTGCTCGAGCAGCCGGCCGTAGGCCGCGGACCGCTCGAGGTGGACGTTGTGCCCGGCCCCCGGGACGATAACCGCCCGCAGGGACGGGGCAAGCCGCTCCATCCGCCGCGCGAGCGCGGCGAACTTCGGGTCCAGCTCACCTGCCACCGCGAGCCCCGGCACCCCTAGGGCCGGGAGGGCCCGCCACAGCGGGGGCTGGCGCCCGGTCCCCATCCCCCGCAGGGCGCGGGCAAGCTCCCGCGGGTCGTTCCGGAGCCTCCGCCGCGCAAGCCTCCCGGCGAGATCTCCGCGGCGCGAGAGGGAGGCGAAGAGCGGCTGCCGGTACCAGCGCCCCACAAAGCCCTCCAGGTCGCCGCTCTCCAGCTCCCGGGCCCGCTCCTCGTCGGCGAGGAGGCGCGCCTCCCGCTCCTCCGGGTCCTCCAGACCCGGGGTGGCGGACTCCAGAAGCAGGGCCGAGAACCGTCCCGGATACCGCAGGGCCAAATAGAGCGCGAGCCTCCCGCCCATCGAGTACCCGCAGAGCGCGCAGCGCCCGACCCCGAGCCCGTCCAGCAGCCCCAGCACCGCCCGCGCCGCCCCCTCCAGCGTGTAGCACCCCGGCGGCAGCCCCACCGAGGCGCCGTGCCCCGGCAGGTCCGCAGCCAGGGTCCGGAACCGCCCCCTCAGGCGGGATGCCACCCCATCCCAGTCCTCCGAGGAGCCAAGGAAGCCGTGCAGGAAGAGGACCGCCGGAAGCCCCTGCTCCCCGCCGTCGGTGCAGGCGAGCCGGCTCAGGCTACCACCCCCGGCGGCGCATGGCCCGCAGCACCAGCATGTCGGCGGCCACCAGAAGCGTCCAGGAGTACACCGCGGCGCTCACGCTGAAGAAGGAGACCGCGATGGAGAACAGGAAGACCGCCGGCATCGCCAGGCCCCGGAGGAGGTGGGCCCGGATCATCCGCCCGCTCAGGCGGCGGTCCACAAGCCGGTGTTCCGCCGTGGCGTACCACCACACCGCGGTCAGGAGCAGCCTCGCCGCCGCCAGGCTCCCGGCGTAGATCACCACCGCCAGCTGGTGGTCGCCGTACTCCCCAAGCAGGGAGGCCGGGAACGGCAGGAAGGCGATGCACATCAGGAACAGCGCGTTGAGCCACATGAGGGTGCGGTCGTAGGCCCGGATGTGGGAGAAGATGCTGTGGTGGCCCATCCAGTACATGGTGATGACCACGAAGCTCAGGACGTAGCCGAGGTACTTGGGCCACAGCCCCGCCAGCTCTTCCGGGAGCCGCTGCGCCACCAGGCCCTCCGGTATCTCCGGGACCCGGATGTCCAGCACCAGCAGGGTGATGGCGATGGCGAACACCGCATCGCTGAAGAAAACGATGCGGTCTAGCCCGACGTCCCTCCCGTCCTCCACCGGCCTCCTTCCCCCGGAATACCACAAGT
>JADDKG010000263.1 GCA_020253895.1 Rubrobacter sp. | reverse complement strand
TTCGCGGTGATCTTGATCGCGCCCCTCCTCCTGGCGGTATTGGCCAGCCGGCAGGTCGAGATGGAACATCTTGGCAACGGCTGGCTACTGTCGGCCACCTCGGGCGTGACTCCCGGGCGCCTCTGCCGGGCAAAGTTCCTTGCCCTCGGCACGCTTGTCGTCACCGCCACAATTCTTCAAAGCCTCGTACTGATCGCTTTCGGACTTCTGGCGGGAATCACGTCCCCCTTTCCCCTTGAACACTGGTTGGGGTACACGGCCTCCGCGGTCGTCATCAACCTTGCGGTGCTCGCGTTCCATCTCCTTCTCTCGGCCCGGATCGAGAATCAGCTGGTCTGCCTCGGGGTCGGCGTGGTAGGCGTGTTCATCGGCACCTTCGGATCGGTTCTTCCCGACTGGCTTTTGCATCTGACGCCCTGGGGTTACTACTCGCTTGCCACGCCGGCGGATTACGTGGGAATGGAGTTAGTCTACCTTGATCTGCCATACCTGAGCATTCTGGCCCTCGCCGTCGTCGGCAGCTTCCTTTTCCTGTTCATCACCGGCCGATTCGACCGTCAGGAGGCCTGAGCCGTGGGTTCTATCTACTCCGAGTTCATCAAACTCAAGCGCTCCATGAGCTGGGCGGTGGTCGTGCTGTTGCCCGTGATGTCCGTGTTTGCCGGTTCGATGGGCACCATCGCCGCCGAGGGGCAATTCGAGGACGGCTGGCACACGTTGTGGATCAGGTCGATCGGGTTCTATGGCATGGCTCTCCTGCCCGTTGGTATCGCCATCCTCGCCTCGCTCGTCTGGCGCGTCGAGCACAAGAACAGCAACTGGAACGCCCTGATGAGCCGACCGGTCTCCAGCCTCCAGGTAGTCATCGGCAAGGTGGCTGCCGTGGCAGTCCTTTCGGCGGCCATGCAGGTCGTGCTCCTGGTGACCGCCATCGCCCTCGGCAAGCTCGTCTTCGGGCTTCCCGGAATGCTGCCCGCCGAGTACTTCGTCAGTAGCGCCGTCATCATGGTGGCCTGCGTACCCGTGGCCGCCCTGCAATCAGGGCTATCGATGCTGATGCGATCGTTCGGCGCTCCGATCGCCGTGGCGTTCGTGGGGGCCGGCGCCTCGACGATGGCGCTCCTGATCGGCATCAAGGCCGTGTCTGTGGTGCCTTATGCCGTGGCGACTCAGGCCACCCAACTCGGCACCCTTTTGGTGGGAGGCCGTGCAACGAGCTTCGACGCGGCTGCAATCTCACCGGGCAGCGTTTTCTTCCTCGTGGCCACGGCCCTCGCGCTCACCGCGGTGATAGTGGCAGGTACCACAGCCATTCTCGACCGCCGCGACATCCGCACGTGAACACCCGTGCGCGACCAGCGACACCACCGCCGACCCGCGCTCACGCGCTAGCGCGTCGACGACCCGATCATCGGAAGGAGCAACCGTGTACAGCGTACCTCGGCACAAAGACCGCTCATGGAACGGCTACGGCGTCGCCTCCCTTGGCCTCGCGAACGGAGCGTTCGTGACCGCCCCGTTCCTACTCCTGATCCCGGTCGCTGTCCGCCGTCCTCGACGGCACATTTCGGACGCTGGACCCATTAACGAAGAACAAGGTAGATAGAAGACACACTTGTCTAAAAAAATCCAACATAAGGGTACCCTAGCCCAGAAGGCGGGCTCGTTAACTGGTGGACTAGCAGACCTACTATCCTTTGCTTCTGCTCACCGCACGACCTTGTTCATAGCCGCAGGGCTGAACATCCTCGCGACCGCGGCGACATTAGCGCAGCCTTTGGTCGTAGGTAGAGTAATCGAAGCGATACAGGAAGGTCACTCTGTCCTCATCCCCGCGGCGATGCTATCAGCCCTCTTTGTAGCTGGCGCCATGCTCTCCGGGCTGACACGCTACCTGCTCGGCAGGGCTGGCGAAGGCGTGGTGCTATCCTTAAGAAACTCGCTGGTGGAACGCCTGCTCCGGATGCCGGTCGAGGATCACGAGAGGTTACGTCCTGGAGACCTCATCTCAAGGATCTCGACCGACACCACCCTTCTCAGAACCGCTTTCGTATCCAGCCTCACTAACGCCGTCAGTGGTGTCCTGATGATCTTGGGTGCGATCGCGCTTATGGCTTACGTCGACTTCGTACTCTTGGCGGTCGCTCTGATTTGTGTCGCGGGCGCTACCGGGGTTGTGGTTGCTGTCTCCGGGAGAATACGCCGTGCGAGTGAGGAGGCCCAGAGAAGCGTGGGCAGTCTCTCGGCCACCCTCGGACGCTCTCTGGGCGCCATACGGACCGTCAAGCTCTCTCGAGCGGAAACGCGAGAGCAGGAGGCGATCTCGAAGGAGGCCCACGATGCCTATCACGCTGGGGTACGCGTGGCAAGGCTGGACGCTATCGTAGAACCTACGATATCCGTAACGATGCAGGCTGCCTTCGTGCTCGTGCTGGGTGTAGGAGGATGGCGCTTGGCCTCGGAAGCTATCTCCCTGGGCGAACTCGTCTCCTTCCTGCTTTACCTCTTCTACCTGGTTGGACCTCTAAGTGGTCTCTTCGCTTCGGTAGCAAGTTTGCAGAGGGGATTGGGGGCTATGTCTCGCCTTCGTGAGGTGCTCGATTCCCCAGTAGAGCCCTACGGGTCGGATATCCCGCTTAGCCGCTCTACCGACGGAGGCGATCCAGCGGAGTCGCCAGCCCTTACCTTCGCCTCGGTAAACTTCGCCTACGAGCCAGACAATCCCATCTTGCACGAGGTTTCTCTCTCCGTCCCGCGACGAAGCCTTACGGCGCTCGTCGGGCCTTCGGGAGCGGGTAAATCGACGTTGTTTACCCTGGCAGAAAGGCTCCGCGAGCCGCAGGGCGGGGTCATAAGGCTCGACGGCGTGGACCTCAAGGAGCTGCCGCTTGAGGAGGTTCGGCGTCGCATTGGCCTCGTCGAGCAGGACGCACCCGTCTTTTGGGGCTCGCTGCGGGAGAACCTCCTCTACAGTGCCCCCGACGCCACCGAGGAAGAACTCGAGGAGACACTCGAACTCGCCAACCTGCGGTCCCTCGTCGAGAAGCTGCCGCGTGGGCTTGACACAAAGGTAGGAGAGCGAGGCGTTACCCTCTCGGGTGGAGAGCGTCAGCGAGTCGCGATTGCCCGCACGCTACTGGCCAAGCCTGATGTCCTGCTCCTCGATGAAGTCACGTCCCAGCTCGACGCCGAGAATGAGCTCGCCTTACGCGAAACGATTCACAAGGTCTCCAAAACCAGAACTGTCTTTGCCATAGCGCACCGACTCTCCACGGTCGCAGATGCCGACCGGATCTTTGTGCTCGAAGGGGGGAACGTATCGGACTGGGGTACGCACGAGGAACTCTTACACCAGAGCGCGCTCTACCGCAG
>JADDKG010000262.1 GCA_020253895.1 Rubrobacter sp. | reverse complement strand
AGTCGAAGGTGCGGTTGAGCGTCCACTGAGTGACCTCGTAGGACTGCTCGATGGTGTGGTCGCCGTCGATGAGTACCTCAGGCTCCACGATCGGGACCAGCCCGGCTTCCTGGCTGAAGGCCGCAAACAGGGCGAGCCCGTGGGCGTTGGCGTTGATGCACCGCTCGGTGGGGATGCCCTCGCCTATGGTGATCACCGCACGCCACTTGGTGAACCGGGCGCCCATCCCGCGGTACTCCTCCAGGCGCTCGCGCAGCCCGTCGAGACCCTGGGTGAACTTCTCCTGCGGCGAGAGCGGCAGGGCGGTGGTGCTCTTGTCCACCTTTATTCCAGGGATGATCCCCTGGTCCTCAAGCACCTTCGGCAGCGGTCGCCCGTCGTCGGCCTTCTGGCGGATGGTTTCGTCGAAGAGGATCACGCCCGAGAGGAACTCCCCGATGCCCGGGGTGGTGAAGAGCATCTGCCGGTAGCGGCGCCGGGTCTCCTCGGTGGACTCTATCCCGACCGCCTTGAAGCGCTTGCCGATGGTGCCGAGGCTCTCGTCGGCGGCCAAAATCCCCTTGCCCGGTGCGACCAGCGCCCGCGCCGTGCTCTCAAGCTGCCCTACGTCCATGCCAGATCACCTCTCTTTCTCTCCGTCCTCCTTCTCGGCCTCAAATATAGCAGAGATGGCAGAGGCTCCAGACCCGAGGGCCCGGAGCCTCGCCACAAGGTATGCCGTTTTATCAGCGCAGGGTGCGGCCCTCTAGGCCCTCACCATCTCCCGCTCGCGGGTCTTCGGACGCTCCTTGGCAGCTTCCTCTCTCGCTACTTCCTCGCGCCGCCTGCGTTCCTCCTCTTCGCGCCTGCGGCGGGCCTCCTCTTCAGCGGCCATCCTGCGGTACCCGTAGTAGTGGCACATGGCGATGCCACCTCCTCACGCTGACGCCTCCCTTTTCCCCACCTAGCTTACCCCGAAAACGGAGGGTTAAACTCCTGTTTTTTCGAGGTTTTTCCGGGCTTTCGTGTGGTACTTTGGTGGCACAGGTTTTGTCTGCGAGGCGCCGCCGGAGGGGCGGCGCACCGGGAGGTTTAGAGACCGTGGCCAACCGGCTGGCGAACGAGACGAGCCCCTACCTCTTGCAGCACAAGGACAACCCGGTGGACTGGTACCCCTGGGGGGAGGAGGCCTTCGAGAAGGCCCGCAGGGAGGACAAGCCCGTGCTGCTCTCCGTCGGGTACTCCTCCTGCCACTGGTGCCACGTGATGGAGCGCGAGTCCTTCGAGGACGAGGAGACCGCGCGCATCATGAACGAGCACTTCGTCAACGTAAAGGTGGACCGCGAGGAGCGGCCGGATATAGACTCGATCTACATGTCCGCCCTGCAGGCGATGACCCGCAGCGGGGGCTGGCCGATGACGGTGTTCCTCACCCCCGAGGGGGTCCCCTTCTACGCCGGGACCTACTTCCCCCCCGAGCCGCGCGGCGGGATGCCGTCCTTCAAGCAGGTTCTCCTGACCCTCGCCGACGCCTACCGGAGCCGCCGGGAGGAGGTGCTGCGGAGCGCCGAGAGCGTCCGGGAGTTTTTGAGGGCCTCCACCACCGCCGAGATGCCCCGGAGCGCCCTCCGGGAGGAGCTGCTCGACCGGGCGGCTGCCGCCCTCCTCGGCGAGCTGGACCGGCGCTTCGGGGGCTTCGGGGAGGCGCCGAAGTTCCCCCAGCCGATGAGCCTGGAGGTCCTGCTGCGGCATCACCGCCGCACCGGGAGCCCGGAGGCCCTCTCCGGGGTCGAGATCACCCTGCGCGCCATGGCCCGGGGCGGCATCTACGACCAGCTCGGCGGCGGCTTCCACCGCTACGCGGTGGACTGGCGGTGGCTGGTGCCCCACTTCGAGAAGATGCTCTACGACAACGCCCTACTCTCCCGGCTGTACCTGGAGGCCTACCAGATCACGGGCAACGGTCTCTACCGCCGGATCGCCGAGGAGACCCTGGACTATGTGGCGCGCGACATGCGCAGCCCGGAGGGCGGCTTCTACTCGGCAGAGGACGCCGACTCCGAGGGGGAGGAGGGGAAATTCTACGTCTGGACCCCGCAGGAGCTACGGGAGGTCCTCGGGGAGGAGGAAGCGGCGCTCGCCGCCTCCTACTGGGGGGTGACCGAGCGGGGCAACTTTGAGGGAAGAAACATCCTGCACGTCCCGCGGGAGCCGGAGGAGGTGGCCCGGGAGGCCGGCCTCTCCCCGGAGGAGCTAGGCCGGAGGATGGACGAAATCCGCCGGCGCCTCCTCGAGGCCCGGAACCGGCGGGTCCGCCCGGGCCGGGACGAGAAGGTGCTCGCCGCCTGGAACGGCCTGATGCTCCGCTCCTTCGCCTTCGCCTCCCGGGTTCTGCGCCGGGAGGACTACCTGCGCGTCGCCCGCGAGAACGCGGCCTTCCTGCTGGAGAACCTCGTGTCCGAGGGGCGGATGCTCCGGTCCTACAGGGACGGCCGGGCGCGCATAAGCGGCTACCTGGAGGACTACGCGATGGTCGCCGACGGGCTCGTGTCCCTCTACGAGGCGACCTTCGAGACCCGCTGGCTGCGCGAGGCCGCCTCTCTGGCCGAGGCCATGAACGAACTCT
>JADDKG010000261.1 GCA_020253895.1 Rubrobacter sp. | reverse complement strand
CTGCAGTTCTACGGCCACGCTGCCATAGACGGCGACACCGAGGCCATGACGGTGAGCCTCAAGGACCTGCGCGGAGACACGCTCTACTCCGTCGAGCTGGAACCGGCCCGGTGAGGAGCCGCCGGGCCGGCGTCGCAAACCTAGGGAAGGGGGAAGTTTGAACCGCACGGCAACGTCGAGAAGGGTGGCGCTTTCCGCCCTCGTAGCGGCCACGGTGGCGGCGGCCATCCTGCTCGCCGCCGGGCCCGCCGGGGCGAGGCAGCCAGAGGACGTGGTGCTGAACGTCGGGCACCGGGGAGCCTCCGGGTACGCGCCGGAGCACACCTTCGCAGCCTACGACCTGGCGCTCAGGATGGGCGCCGACTACATCGAGCAGGACCTGCAGATGACCAGCGACGGCGTGCTCGTCGTCCTGCACGACGAGACGCTGGACAGGACGGCGAGGCCGACGGCCGAGTCCGGACCCGGCGACTGCACGGGCCTCGTGCGCGAGAAGACGCTCGCGCAGATAAAGACCTGCGACGTCGGCAGCTGGTTCAACGAGGCGTACCCGCAGTACGCGAGGCCCGAGTACGTGGGCCTCAAGATACCCACGCTCGAGGAGGTCTTCCAGAGGTATCGCAAGAGCGTCAACTACTACATCGAGACCAAGAGCCCCGAGGCCGCACCCGGGATGGAGGAGGAGCTGCTGCGGCTGATGGACGAGTACGGGCTCACGAGGCCCGCCGCCGAGCGGTGGCAGGTCCTCATCCAGTCGTTCTCCCCGGCCAGCCTGCAGAAGGTCCACGCGCTCGACCCCTCGCTGCCACTGATACAGCTCTTCTCCGGCGCCGAGACGGGCGAGACCATCCAGGCCAAGCTCGACGCCACCGCGGCCTACGCGGTCGGGATCGGCCCCTCGAAGGACGACGTGGACGCCGCGCTGGTGGAGGCGGCCCACGCCCGCTGCCTCGACGTCCACCCCTACACCGTCAACGAGAGCGCTGAGATGGAGCGGCTCATCGCTGCGGGCGTGGACGGGATGTTCACGAACTTCCCCGACCGGCTCGACGCGGTGCTCGGCAAGAGCGCCGTAGACGGCAGGAAGCACGCCGCCGTCCTCGCCAAGCGGGCCAACGACGCCTGCAGGGGCGCGGGAGGGCACGAGCGTAGGCCATCGGACGGGATATAGGGAGGAACGGATGACGAAGAGCAGATCCACGAGCGCCCTAGTCGCGCTCGCCGCGGCGCTGGCGCTCGCGTTGTCTGTCGTCTGGGCGGCGGATGCCGAGTCCAGACCGGAGAAGAGCAAGCCCGCGCCGGAGGGCAGGATCGTGGAGGTCCAGATCCTGGGCTTCAACGACTTCCACGGCTGGCTGCAGTCGCCGCGCAGCGTGGACGGGCGCCCGGTCGGCGGCGCCGGGTACCTGGCCGCCTACCTCGACCGCGAGGAGCGGGAGAACCCCAGAGGCACCATCCGCATCCACGCCGGGGACTCCGTCGGGGGGTCGCCCCTGATCTCGAGCTACTTCCACGACGAGCCCGCCGTCTACGCGATGAACCTGATGGACCTCGACCTCGGGACCTTGGGCAACCACGAGTTCGACGAGGGCAAGACCGAGATGTTCCGCCTCATCGAGGGCGGGCAGAGGACCGACGGCAACCAGTTCAAGACCGGCCCCGACGGAGAGCCGGTGAACACCTCCGACCCCGACTTCCCCGGCGCGGACTTCCCCTACATCGCCGCCAACACCGTCTGGGCCGGCACGGACGACCCGATCCTGCCGCCCTACGCGGTTATCAAGCGCAAGGGCGTGAAGATCGGCTTTATCGGGGTGGTGACGCCGGAGACCGAGCAGATCGTCATCCCCGACGCCGTCGCCCCCTTCGACTTCCTCGACATCTCCGACACCGTGAACCGCTACGTCCCCGAGCTCAGGAAGAGGGGCGTGGAGGCGATAGTCGTGCTCGCCCACTCGGGCGGCTTCCAGAGCGGGCAGACCGCGACGGGCGAGGTCGCGACCGAGACGGCGCAGATGAGCGACGCGGTGGACGCGGTCATCGCCGGGCACAGCCACAGCTTCATGGACACCCGCGTCGACGGCAAGCTGCTGGTCCAGGCCTACAGCTTCGGCACCGCGGTAGAGGACGTGGACCTGCGCATAGACCGCAAGACGAAGGACGTCGTAGGCGCCGAGGCCGAGGTCATAACCACCTACCGGGACGCCATCGCGCCCGACCCGGAGGTCGCCGCCCTCGTCGCCGAGTACGAGCGGAAGATAGCCCCGGTCGCCAACCGGGTCGTCGGGGTCGCCGCCGAGGACATAACCCGCACGACCACGCCGGCGGGCGAGAGCGCGCTCGGGGACCTCATCGCCGACGCGCAGAGGGCGTACGCCGACGCCGACTTCGCCTTCATGAACCCCGGCGGCATCCGGGCCGACATAGCGGCGGGCGAGGTCACCTTCGGGGAGCTGTTCGCGGTGCAGCCCTTCGACAACCAGGTGGCGCGGATGGAGCTCACCGGGGACCAGATCTACGCGCTCCTCGAGCAGCAGTTCCAGACCGACCCCAGCGGCAACCCGAGGACCCGCATCCTGCAGGTGAGCGGCCTGCGCTTCTCCTACGACGCCTCGCGGCCCGCCGGGCAGCGGATAACGAGCGTCACCCTCCCGAACGGCACCCCGATAGACCGCTCCGCCACCTACACCGTCGCAGCCAACAGCTTTATCGCGACCGGCGGCGACGGCTTTACGGTCTTCAAGGAGGGCAGAAACCAGCAGACCCTCGGCAGCGACCTCGAGGCGCTCGAGGCGTACATAGACGGCCTCCCGCAGCCCTTCGAGGCCCCGGACCCGTTCGCGAACCCGAGGATCACGCGGGAGGGATAAGCGCGCGGCGGGCGGTCCGCTTTCCGGGCGCGCTCTGTGTACAGAGCGCGCCCTTTGCCGCACCCGCTGCCTCCTGGATGCCGCGGCGGGAGAGGATGTAAGCTGGGGGCCAGCTAAAGACGGACCGGAGGTTTTCGCGTGGAGCCCACGAAGTTCGTTCTCGGCGACGAGCACATCCCGGAGAGCTGGTACAACATCGTGCCGGACCTGCCGTTCGCGCTGGAGCCGCCGCTCGACCCGGCCACCCGCGAGCCGGTGGGACCGGAGGCCTTCGCCCCGATCTTCCCGCGCGCCATCATCGAGCAGGAGGTCACGGCCGAGCCCCACGTCCCCATCCCGGAGGAGGTGCGCGAGATCTACGGCCTCTGGCGCCCCACGCCCCTTTTCCGCGCCCGGCGCCTCGAGCGGCTCCTCGACACCCCCGCCCACATCTACTACAAGTACGAGGGCGTCTCCCCCACCGGAAGCCACAAGCCCAACACCGCCGTCCCCCAAGCCTACTACAACCGCGAGGAGGGCGTACGCCGCCTGACCACCGAGACCGGGGCGGGCCAGTGGGGCTCTTCCCTGGCCTTCGCCTGCGAGCAGTTCGGGCTGGAGTGCACCGTCTACATGGTGCGCGTCTCCTACGACCAGAAGCCCTACCGCCGGATCATGATGCAGACCTACGGGGCGGACGTCCACGCGAGCCCGACCGGCCTGACGCAAGCCGGGCGCGCCGTCCTCGAGGAGCACCCCGACTCCCCCGGCTCCCTGGGCATAGCCATCTCGGAGGCCGTAGAGGACGCGGTCGGGAGCGAGGACGCGAAGTACTCGCTCGGGAGCGTCCTCAACCACGTGCTGTTGCACCAGACCGTGATCGGGCAGGAGGCCATACGGCAGATGGAGCTCGCCGGCGAGTACCCCGACGTGGTCGTCGGCTGCGCGGGCGGCGGCTCCAACTTCGGCGGGATCGCCTTCCCGTTCCTGCGCGAGAACCTGCGGGGAGGCCGCAACACCCGCTTCGTCGCCGTGGAGCCCGCCTCCTGCCCGACGCTCACCAAGGGGCGCTTCACCTACGACTTCGGCGACACCGCGGGCACCACGCCCCTGATGAAGATGTACACGCTCGGGCACTCCTTCGTGCCGGCGGGCATACACGCCGGGGGCCTAAGGTACCACGGGGACTCGCCGATCCTCTCCGCCCTGGTGCACGAGGGGCTCGTGGAGGCGCGCGCCTACCTGCAGAACGAGACCTTCGAGGCCGGGGTCGCGTTCGCGCGGGCCGAGGGCATAGTCCCCGCGCCGGAGGTCAACCACGCGATAAAGGCGGCGATGGACCTCGCGCTCGAGGCGAAGGAGGCCGGGGAGGAGCGCGTGATCCTCTTCAACATGTGCGGCCACGGGCACTTCGACCTGGCGGCTTACGAGCGCTACCTGGCCGGGGAGCTCGTGGACCTGGAGCTCTCGCAGGAGGAGATAGACCGGGCGCTCGAGGGGCTCCCGACCTGAAGGACAAGGTCCCCCTCTCTTTAACGGAGAGTTCTCCTTCTTTTAACCCGTCGAGCCTGAGGCGGCGCTAGACTGCCCTGCGCAGAGCAACGGGCAGAGGAGGCACCAGAAATTGGACCATCTGGAGGAGATCTGCGTAAGCCGGCTCCGGTTCCTCAAGTATTCCCTGGCTGCCGGCGTGGTGGTATGGGCCGGGACCGGCAGTGCGGAGGCGCGTGATCTTTTCAGGGCCTCCAGGGTAGCGCCGGAACGCTTTCCGCAGAGTGTGGCCTCCGGCGATCCCCGGCCAGACGGCATAGTGCTCTGGACCCGCCTCAAGCCGCCGCGGGGAGGAGGCAGGGTCCAGGTGGGGTACAGGATCGCTCCCGATGATGGCAGGAGCGACGCCGAAGCATTCAGGAACCCGCTTCTGAGCGGGACGGCGCGAACCGGACCGGAAAGAGACTACACCGTCAAGGTTCAGCTCCAGAGGCCGGAGCTCAGGCCGTTCCGGAAGTACCGCTACCGCTTCTACTACGATGGCGCGGTAAGCAGGACCGGGAGGTTCAAGACCCTGCCGGCACCTGACAGCGATCCCGGTCGCCTGCGCTTCGCCTACGTCTCCTGCCAGGACTACACAAACGGCTACTACAATGCCTTAGGCGCCCTGGCCCGGGAGCAGGTAGACTTTGTGGTGCATCTGGGGGACTACATCTACGAAACCGTCGCCGAGGAGAGCTTCCAGGGAGGGGGACCGCCGGAACGGCGTATACCCCCATCGGCCATCGGCTCCGGCAGTCCGGGAGAGGCCGACACGCTCAAGGACTACCGCTTTCTGTACAGAAAGTACAAGTCGGACCGCAACCTGCAGCGGGTGCACGAGAACTTCGCCTTTATCATGACCTGGGACGACCACGAGTTCGCCAACGACTCTTTCAGGTTCTTTGCGCCCGACGCCGCAGGAGAAGTCCGCGACCCGGCCCGCCGGGCAGCGGCCAACCGGGCCTGGGTGGAGTTCAACCCGGTAGGGGTCTACTACGACCCGTCAAAGAGCCCCCTGGAACAGATCGTGATCTATCGCGCCTTCGACTTTGGACGCCTGGCCACCCTGGTCATCACCGACGAGCGGCTCTACCGCGACGGCCCGCCATGCGGTCTTGAGACCAGCAGACGTTACGTAACCCCGGGTTGCGGCCGGGAGAGGGCCCCCGGACGCACCATGCTCGGCGCGAAACAGAAGGAGTTCTTCCTGAAGAAGATCACGGACTCCCGCAGCACCTGGAAGATCTGGGGCAACGAGGTGCAGTTTATGCAGACAAAGGTTCTAAACACCTTTCTCGGGGCCGCCAGAGGCATCTTGCCAGACGTGCCTCCCTCTAACCTTCCGGGCGGCGTCTACCTGACCCTGGATCAGTGGGACGGTTACCAGGCGGAGCGGGCCGAGATAGCGCGCAGGATCCGACGAGCCGGAGTAAAAAACTTTGTGATCATAACGGGCGACATCCACTCCTTTGCCGCCGGCTACGTCAAAGAGGATTACGAGAACCTCTCGAATAAGCCGCCGAACGCCGTCGGGGTCTGTTTTGTAGGAGGTTCGGTAACCTCCTCTAACCTGTACGAGATAGTACGCCTCGGACAATCCGATACCGGGCCGGCGGTAAAGAACCCCGCGGGACTGGAGGCTGCACTGCGGGTCAGCAATCCTCACTACGAGTTTTTCAACTCCTCGACGCACGGCTACAACTTGATCGAGGTTACAAAACAGGAGCTTGTCTGCACTATGAAGCACGTGGAGACCATCCGGGAACCCTTGAAGAACCCGCAGGCCAGGGCTCTGGCTCGCTTCAGGGTCCCCTCCGGAAGGGTGGAGATCCAGCGCACGGACCTCCCTCTATGACCTTCTTGTAGAGGGCCAGATGGTCCTCGACAACACGCTCCCAGGAAAACAACCGCGCGGCCCGGCTGCGGCCCGCCTCCCCCATCCTGCGGGCGAGCGCGGGATCCCCAAGCAGCCTCAGCAGGGCCCGGGCAAGAGCCTCGGGATCTCCCGGCTTCACGAGCAGCCCGGTCTCGCCGTGGACGACGACATCCGGGATTCCGCCCACCCGGCTGGCGACCACCGGGAGGCCATGATTCATGGCCTCAACAATCACCACGCCGAGCCCCTCGGTGCATCCCCGCCGATCCACGACGGCGGGAAGGCAAAAGACCGAGCTCTTCCGGTAGAGCCGGACCAGCTCAGGGCCGGACACGCGACCGGCGATCCTCACGCGGTCGCCG
>JADDKG010000260.1 GCA_020253895.1 Rubrobacter sp. | reverse complement strand
TGCACCTTCTCCACGGACTCGGCGATGTAGTTGGTCCCCCCGCCGACGAGGTTCAAAAACTGGCTGCACGTCCTCTCCAGCACGTGGGAGAGCGGGAGGATGGAGAGGCCCACGTCGTCGTCGGTTATGGGCACGACCTCTATTATGGCCTCCAGGTTGGAGAGGATGTTGCCGTGGGTGAGGACCACACCCTTCTGCCGCCCGGAGGTTCCGGAGGTGTAGATGAGGGTCGCCACATCCTCCCGCCCGAGCGAGAGCATCTTCGCCTCCCACCCCGGATCCCCGCTCCGGGCCCCCCGCTGCTCCACCTCCGAGAAGCCGAGCACCCCCCTCCCGGCCCCCGCCTCGTCCATGCACACGATGTGCTCCACCGAAACCCCCGACCGCCTCACCGCTTCAAGCTGCCGCTCCCCCTCCACCACGACCACCCCGGCCCCAGAGTCCTCCAGGATATGCGCCACCTGCCGCGGCCCCAGCGTGGGGAAGATGGGGACCGTCGCCGCCCCGAGGCTCATGATCGCCACGTCCGCAACCGTCCAGGCCACCCGGTTTTCGGACATGAGGGCGACCCGCGAGCCGCGTTCCACCCCCAGCCCGGAGAGCCCGGCCGCGAAATCCTCCACCCGCCGGTAGACCTCCCGGAAGGAGAACTCCCGCCACCTCCCCCCGGTCTTCTCCCCAAGCGCCGGCTTGCCCGGCTTCTCCAGCACCGTCATCCGGAAGGCCTCGGGCAGGCTCCGCGCCCGCCTGACCCGCTCCACGATCTCCCTGACCCTCTCCCGATCGCGCTCAAGCCGGAACATTCCCTGCACACCCCCCGTCTCAGCATTAAATTCATTCGCTGATTAATTATATGCAGGATATACCCGCCGGCGGTTCCGGTCAACGGGCCTTCGGGGCGATGGTTCCGGGCGGTCGTTGGGGGTATTCTTGGCTGGTGAGGTTTTGCGGTCTCAGAACGCCGCCCCGGCTTCCCGGGATGCTACCCGGGGTCGTGTCCTGCCCTGCTCCCCCAGGGACCCGGGTCTTTGCAGTGTTTTCATTAGTTGATTACAATGTTTGGCGAGGACGGATGAGGAGGCGAGGATGACGGAGATCCCGGGGAAGGTTGCGCTGGTTACGGGCGGGGCCGGGGGGCTCGGGCTGCTCATGGCGGTAAAGCTGGCCCGGCGGGGTGCGCGGGTGGTGATCTACGACCTCGACGAGGGGGCCATCGGGCGGGCGGTGCGGGAGATCGGGGCGTACAACGGGGGCGGGGCGTACGGGTACGTGTGCGACGTCTCCGACCGGGAGGCCGTCTACGAGGTCGGGGGGAGGGTGCGGGGAGAGGTGGGGGATGTGGACATCCTCATAAACAACGCCGGGGTGGTCACCGGCAAGCGCTTGCTCGAGGCCCCGGACGAGCAGATAGAGCGGGTCTTCCGGGTAAACGTGCTCGCGCTCTACTGGGTGACCAAGTCGTTTTTGCCGCGGATGATAGAGCGCGGCGAGGGGCACATAGTGACCATAGCCTCGGCGGCGGGGCTCGTGGGGGTCAGCAAGCAGACCGACTACTCGGCGAGCAAGCACGCGGCCATAGGCTTTATGGAGTCGCTGCGGGTCGAGCTCAAGCGCTGCGGGCACCGGGGGATCCGGACGACCATCGTCAACCCCTACTACATAGACACCGGCATGTTCCGGGGGGTGAGGACCCGCTTCCCGCGGATCTTGCCCATCCTGGACCCGGACAGGGTGGCCGGGAAGGTGGTGCGCATGATCGAGCGCAACCGGCAGGAGGTGAAGATGCCCCTCATCGTCAACACCGTCCCGGCGCTGCACGTGCTGCCGGCGGATGTTCTGGATTGGATCATGGGCTTCTTCGGGGTCAACCACTCCATGGACGAGTTCGTGGGGCGTCAGAGGAGCGGGGCGGTTCCGGGGAGGGCCGCCCTCCGGAAGGGGTGATGCGTGCCGTGAGGATCGAGGAGCGGGCCGCGCCCGGCGGGCGGGCGTACCCGGCGACGGAGGCGCTCATGGCCGCCACCGGGCGGGTCGGCGAGGGGCTGCTGGAGGACCTCGCGGGCGAGGCGGTGGCCGGGAGCGCCGGGGAGGTGCTGGAGGTGGAGTGCCCTTTCACCGGGGAGGTCTTCGCCGGGGTGCCCCTCTGCGCCCCGGAGGACGTGGCGGGGGCCTTCCGGAGGGCCCGGCGGGCCCAGGAGGAGTGGGAGCGGGTTCCCTTCCGGGAGCGGGCCCGGATCTTCCTGCGCTTCCACGACGAGGTGCTGCGCGGCAGGGATGAGATCCTCGACCTCGTCCAGCTCGAGACCGGCAAGGCCCGCCTGCACGCCTTTGAGGAGGTGATGGACGTAGCCATCGTCTCCCGCTACTACGCCCACGCCGCCGGACGCTACCTCAGGAGCCGCCGCCGGCGGGGCGTCATCCCGCTGCTCACCACCGCCGTCCACCACCGGCACCCCAAGGGGGTTGTCGGCTTTATAGCGCCGTGGAACTACCCGCTCACCCTCGCCATCTCCGACGCCATCCCGGCGCTCATGGCCGGGAACGCCGCCGTGATAAAGCCCGACCAGAAGACCCCCCTCACCGCCCTTTGGCTCGTGCGGCTGCTCCGGCGGTGCGGGCTGCCGCGCGAGCTCGTGCAGGTCGTCTGCGGGCCCGGGGGCCGGCTCGGCGGCCCCATAGTCCAGAACGCCGACTTCGTGATGTTCACCGGCAGCACCGCGACCGGGAGGGAGGTCGCGGGGGCGGCCGCCCGCAGGCTCGTGGGCTTCTCGCTCGAGCTCGGCGGGAAGAACCCCATGATCGTCTTCGAGGACGCCGACCTCGAGGCCGCTGTAGAGGGGGCCGTCCGGGCCTGCTTCTCCAACGCCGGGCAGCTGTGCATGTCCGCCGAGCGGCTCTACGTGCACGGCGCCGTCTACGAAGGGTTCCTCTCCCGCTTTGTCGAGCGGGCCCGGCGGGTGAAGCTGGGAGTAGGGCTGGACTACGGCTTCGAGATGGGCTCCCTCATCTCCGCCGCCCAGCTCGAGAGGGTCTCCTCCCACGTGGAGGAGGCCGCGGAGCGAGGGGCAGAGGTGCTCGCCGGAGGGCGGGCGCGCCCGGACGTAGGCCCCTACTTCTACGAGCCGACCGTGCTCGGCGGGGTGGGGGAGGGGGCGAGGCTCTTCTCCGAGGAGACCTTCGGCCCGGTGGTCTCCGTCTTCCCCTTCCGCACCCCGGAGCAGGCGGTTGAGCTGTCCAACGCGACCCGCTACGGCCTCAACGCCAGCGTGTGGACCCGCGACCTCCGGCGGGGCGCCGAGGTCGCCCGGCGCATCCGGGCCGGGACGGTCAACATCAACGAGGCCTACGCCCCCGCGTGGGCCTCCACCGACGCCCCCATGGGCGGGTTCAAGGACTCCGGGGTGGGTAGGAGGCACGGCGAGGAGGGGATCCTAAAGTACACCGACTCCCAGACCGTGGTCACCCAGCGGCTGTTGCCCCTCGTGGCCCCGGTGCTCGGGATGGGCGGGGAGACCTACGCCGGGGTGATGTCCCTCTCGCTGCGGCTCATGCGGCGTCTGCCCGGAGTGCGGGGGCGCTGGTAGGGAGGCCGGCCGCAGAGAAAGATCAACGCCGCGGCTCGTACCGCGTAGGCGCAGGAGAGGACGGCTGCGAAACCTCTGTGAAAGGAGCGAGATGCTAGCGGACATAGGCAAAGGGCTCGGAACCGACTACTACATGGTCGAGGAGTGGATGAGCGACGAGGACCGCGAGATCCGGGACCGGGTCAGGGCGTTCTGCGACCGGGAGGTCATCCCGGTCATGGGGGAGTACTGGAACAAAGAGGAGTTCCCCTTCGAGCTCATCCCCAAGCTCGCGGAGCTAGGCGTAGCGGGGCACGTCATCCCCAGGGAGTACGGGTGTCCGGAGATGAGCAACCTGGCCTCCGGGCTGGTGATGATGGAGCTCTCGCGCGGGGACGGGTCTTTGAGCACCTTCTTCGGGGTCCACTCCGGGCTCGCCATGACCTCCATCGCCCTTCTGGGCAGCGAGGAGCAGCGCCGGAAGTGGCTTCCCGCGATGGCCAGGATGGAGAAGATCGGGGCCTTCGCCCTCACCGAGCCTAACCACGGCTCCGACGTGGTGATGCTCGAGACCGCGGCCGAGAGGGACGGAGACGGCTGGGTCCTCAACGGGAGGAAGCGTTGGATCGGCAACGGCACCTTCGCCGACGTCGTGGTGGTTTGGGCCCGGGACGAGGACGACGGGGAGGTCAAGGGCTTCCTCGTGGAGAAGGGCACCGAGGGCTTCACCGCCGAGAAGATAAGGGGCAAGATCGGCAACCGCTCCTCCTGGCAGGCCGACATCACCCTGGAGAACGTCCGGGTGCCCGAGGAGAACCGGCTCGAGAACGCCAACTCCTTCGCCGACACCTCCACCGTGCTCACCAACACCCGCTACGGGGTTGCCTGGCAGGCCCTTGGGCACGCGCTCGCCTGCTACGAGGCCGCCGTGCGGTACGCGAAGGAGCGGGAGATCTTCGGCATCCCCCAGGCCAACTTCCAGCTCATCCAGTACCGGCTGGCCGGGATGCTCGCCGACCTCACCCAGATGCAGCTCGTCTGCTTCCGGCTCGCCCAGCTGATGGACAGGGGCGAGATGACCCACGGTAAGGCTTCCCTGGCCAAGCTCATCACCGCCCGGCAGGGGAAGAGGATCTGCGCCGAGGCCCGCGATATCCTGGGCGGCAACGGCGTGCTCGTCGACTACCTCGTCGGCAAGCACTTGGCCGACATGGAGATCATCTACACCTACGAGGGCACCGATACGGTGCAGTCCCTGATCGTGGGCCGCTCCATCACCGGCGAGCAGGCGTTCTTCCCCACGGTCTGAGGACCCGGAGGTGCGACAGATGACAGAGGATCGAAGACACGAGGGACGCCGGGTCGTCCTGGTGGACGGCGTGAGAACACCGTTCATGCGGGCCGGGACCGCCTACCTGAGCCAGACCTCCTACGACCTGGCCCGGACGGTGCTCCGGGGGCTCCTTGAGCGCACCGCGATCCCCCCGGAGGACGTGGGCTGCGTCGTGATGGGCACCGTGATCCAGAACCTCCGCACCTCGAACGTCGCCCGCGACGCGGCGCTCGCGGCCGGGATCCCGAACTCCGTCCCTGCGCACACGGTGACGATGGCCTGCATCTCCTCAAACCAGGCCATAACCAGCGCCCTGGAGACGATCCGGGCCGGCAAGGCCTCAGCCGCGATCGCGGGCGGGGTGGAGGTCATGTCCGACACCCCGCCCCAGTTCGAGAAGAAGACCCGCGAGCGGCTCTTCCGGGCGCAGGGCCTGAAGTCCCCTCTGGAGCTGCGCCGGCTGCTTGAGGGGCTGAGCCCGAGCGACCTCCTGCCCCGGGCCCCAACCATCTCCGAGTACTCCACCGGGGAGCTGATGGGGGAGAGCGCCGACCGGCTCGCCGCCGCCTTCGGCGTGAGCCGCGAGGAGCAGGACGAGTACGCCCTGCGCACCCACACCCTGGCCGCGAAGGCCACCG
>JADDKG010000026.1 GCA_020253895.1 Rubrobacter sp. | reverse complement strand
GCCCCGCCGCGGCCTTCCTGGCCTCCGACGCGGCAGACTTCATCACCGGACAGGTCCTCTACGTGGACGGCGGCACCACCGCCCGGATGGGGCTGTGGTGGGAGCAGGGCGAGCAGCCCCAGTAGACGCGCCCAGAGAAGCCCTTGACAGCGCCAAAAATTGGTATGACAATGCTTTAGAGGCCTGCGGAAGGAGGCGGGCCTCAGAGGGAAAGGCGAGTCTTCCGGGAGCGTAGAGAGCATGGAGTCATCTGGCGGGCTTGGCGGGTACAGGCTGGGGCGCAGGGAGTTTCTTGCGGCGGGGGCTCTTGCGGGGGCGGGGCTCCTGCTCGGGGGCTGCCGGCGGGCGGAGGAGGGGGGCCAGCAGGGCGGTGGCGGGGGGGTGGGCAACTTCCCCGAGACGCCCGAGTACAACTTCGTGTTCGTAAACCACGTCACCACGAACCCGTTCTTCACCCCCACCCAGTACGGGATTGAGGACGCCAGCGCGCTGCTGAGAACCCGCTACCAGTGGACCGGGTCTGAGACCTCGGTGGTGCGGGAGATGGTGGACGCGATGAACACCGCCATCTCGGGGAACGCCGACGGGATCGCGGTCTCCATCGTGGACCCGGAGGCGTTCAACGACCCAATCCGGCGGGCGCTGGACCAGGGGATACCGGTGGTGGCGTACAACGCAAACGGCAAGGGGCCGGGGACCAACCCGGCGCTGGCGTACATCGGGCAGGATCTCTTCCTCTCCGGGGTGGAGATGGGCAAGAGGATCGTGGAGCTCGTCAAGGAGGGGCGGGTGGCGCTGTTCATCGCCACCAAGGGCCAGCTCAACATCCAGCCCCGGATAGACGGGGCCATACAGGCCATCGAGGACTCCGGGGCCCCCATCGAGTACGAGGAGATAGAGACCGGGGCCGAGCTGCCCGAGGAGCTCAACAGGATCGACGCCTACTACCAGGGGCACAAGGACATAGACGGCATGTTCGCCGTGGACGCGGGGAGCACCCAGGGGGTGGCCCAGGTCATGCAGAAGTACAACCTGCACGAGCAGGGGGTGAGGGCGGGGGGCTATGATCTTTTGCCCAAGACGCTGCAGCTGCTGCGGGAGGGTCACATAGACTTCACCATCGACCAGCAGCCCTACCTGCAGGGCTTCTACCCCGTGCTGCAGCTGTACCTGTACAAGATCTCCGGGGGCCTCACCGGCCCGGCCGAGACCAACACCGGGCTCCTGTTCGTCACGCAGGACGAGGTGGACCAGTACCTGCAGACCGAGTCTCGCTACGAGGGCGACTCGGAGCAGCAGAAGATCCTGGAACCGGCTTAGCGGCTCATGTCAGAAGACGCCACCGCAAGAGAGGCCGGGGTGGGGAAGGCGGGTGCCTCTTCGCGCCTGTTCGGGTTCTTGCTGAGGCGGCCCGAGATCAGCATCTTCGCCGTCGCCGTCGCGCTGGTCGCCTACTTCTACATCCGCAACCCCGTCTTCCTCACTGCGGGCAACGTGCGCACCATCTCCCAGTTCGTCGCCCCCACGGCGATCGTTGCCATCGGGCTGGTAATGGTCATGATCCTGGGCGAGATCGACCTCTCCGTCGGGCAGGCGTTCGGGTTCGCCCCCATCGTGATGTGGATCGCCTACGAGCAGTTCCTGCTGGTCCTGCCGCTCGCCGTCCTGATAGGCCTGCTCGCTACCGCGCTCGTCGGCTTCATAAACGGGGCTATCCGGGTCTACCTGGGGGTGCCGTCGTTCGTCGTCACTCTGGGGATGTTCTTCCTGCTGGGAGGGCTGAACGTGATACTGACCGACGGCTTCCCGAAGCCCGCACCGGAGGCGAGCCCTCTCAAGTCGGCGCTGGGCGCGTACCCCTACTCCGGGATAATCTGGGCGCTGGCGATCGTGGTCCTCATGTACCTGCTCCTCAACCACACCCGCTGGGGGATGCACACCTTCGCGACGGGCGGCAACTTCACCGGCGCCCGGGAGGCCGGCATCCGGGTGGACCGGGTGAGGATCGGGAACTTCATGATGTGCAGCGCGCTCGGGGGGCTGGCGGGGATCCTGGAGGCGATGCGCATAGACTCCATAGACCCCCTGGCGGGAGGGGCGGAGATCATGTTCTACGGCATCGCGGCGGCGGTTATCGGCGGCACGCCGCTCGCCGGGGGCGTGGGGACGGTCATCGGTGCGTTCTTCGGGACGCTTGTGATCTCCATCCTCCGCAACGGCTTCACGCTGCAGGGCGTGAGCGCCAACGAGTTCAACATCATCTTCGGCATAGCCGTCATAGTGGGCATGATCCTCGACGTCTACGTGACCAGGGTGCGCGGCGGGAGGAGGGCGACGTGAGCGAGAACGGCCGGGACGTGCTGCGCGTAGAGAACGTCGCCAAGCGCTTCGGCAAGGTCACGGCCCTGCGGGACGTCTCCATGCGCCTCGGCAGGGGAGAGGTGCTCGGGCTCATCGGGGACAACGGGGCGGGGAAGTCCACCCTGATCAAGATAATCACCGGCTTCCACCGCCCGGACGAGGGCAGGATCTTTGTCGAAGGCGAAGAGGTCGAGCTGAAGTCCGTCTCCCAGGCGCAGAGCCTCGGCATCCAGACCGTCTACCAGGACCTGGCGCTCGTCAACGACCTCAGCGTCTACCACAACATGTTCCTGAACAAGGAGATCACGCGGAGGCCCCTCCCCTTCCTGAACAACCGCAGGATGAAGGAGCTCACCCGCCGCTACCTGGACGACACCGGCGTCAACATCCCCTCCATAGACACCGAGGTCGCGATGCTCTCCGGCGGTCAGCGTCAGGCCATCGCGGTGGCGCGAGCGGT
>JADDKG010000259.1 GCA_020253895.1 Rubrobacter sp. | reverse complement strand
TGGTGCCCTTGTACTCCTCTCCGACCTGCTCGGTGAGGGCGGCCCCGGGAAGGCAGGGCGTCACCCGCTCCAGGTCCAGCAGGGCCTCCCACACCTTCTCCACCGGGGAGCTCACCCTAAACTCGTTCTCCAGCCTCACCGCCGCAACCCCTCCTTTCCTATCCTGCGGCCCGCTCTTCGAGCCGCCGCAGGTCCTCCCTGGTGTCCACGTCGGCCGGGTCCCCCACCCCGTCGCAGGGCACCCGGCGTACCAGCTCCGGGTGGCGCCGCAGCATGGACCGGGCTCCCTCGTCCCCCTCCAGCTCGCTCTCTAGCAGCGGCCAGACCTCCCGGGCGAAGAGGGCCGGGTTGCGCGGCTTCCCGCCGTAGGTGGCGACCGCTATCCGGGCCCCCCGCTCAAAGGCCCCGATGAGCCGGGCAACCGCCCCGGCCCCGACGAGCGGCTGGTCGCCGAGCAGGATCACCGCGGCCCGGGCCTCCGGCCCCAGGGCGGCGAGCCCGGCGAGCACGGAGGTGGACTGACCCTCGCGCCAGCGGGGGTTCTCCACCACCCGCACCCCGTACCGCCCGCACAGCCGGCGCACCTCTCCGGAACCCTCCCCCACCACCGCTACCGCCCCGTCCACCGGGGCCTCCCGCAGCGCCAGGAGCGCGTGCTCGATCAGCGGCCTCCCCCGGAAGGGGGCGAGCAGCTTACTCCCGCCCCCGAAGCGGCTCGCCGCCCCGGCGGCGAGCAGGACCCCGAAGACCCCGCTCAACGCCGCGCCTCTTCGGCGGGGCGGGCGTGGATCGGCCCCTGCCGCTCCGCGAGGCGCCCCCCGGGGTGGCCGGTCTTCAGGGCTATGATCTCGGCCGCTATCGCCACGGCCGTCTCCTCGGGTGTCCTCGCCCCGATGTCCAGCCCGATGGGGCTCGAGATGCGCGAGAGCTCCTCGTCGGTGACCCCCTCCTCCTTCAGCCGGGCGGTGCGCTTCTCGTGGGTGCGGCGGCTGCCCATCGCCCCGATGTACCCGGCCTCGGTCTTTAGCGCCTCCTTGAGGACCGGCACGTCGAACTTGGGGTCGTGGGTCAGCACACAGATCACCGTACGCCGGTCCACCGGGGCGCTCTTTATGAACTCGTCCGGCCACGCCACCACCACCTCGTCGGCGGTGGGGAAGCGCTCCCGGGTGGCGAACACGGGCCGCGCGTCGCACACAGTCACCCGGTAACCCAGGAACTTGCCGATGCGGGCCACCGCCGAGGCGAAGTCTATGGCCCCGAAGACGTACATCCTGGGCGGCGGGGCGAAGGACTGGATGAAGATGGAGACCTCGTCCATCCTGCGCTGGCCCCGGGGCCCGAGGTGGACCATCTCCGTCCGCCCGCCCTCGAGCAACCCCCGCGCCGCCTCGACCACCGCCCGGTCCAGATCCGGGTTGCCCGCGGTGCCGATGTGCTCCTCCGGGGTCACCAGCAGCTTTCCGCCCCGCCCGGGGCCGTCCACCACGGTGGCGACCGCGACCGGCTCCTCCCTCTCCAACGCCTGCCGCCAGCGGCTGAGCAGCTCGCCCACGGCTACCAGTCCACCCTCTCGACGAAGATGTGGATCACACCGCCGCAGGTGAGCCCCACCCCGAAGGCCTCCTCGTCGGAGATGCCGTAGGTGAGGAGCCTGGGCTCACCGGTTCTGATGGCGTCCATGGCCTCCTCGTAGACCGCGGGCTCCACACAGCCCCCGCTGACCGATCCTACGACCTCGCCGTCCTCGCTGACCGCCATCGAGGTCCCCGGCCCCAGCGGCCCGGAACGCTCGACCTTTACCACCGTGGCCAGGGCGCACCGTTTGTCCTCCTCGCGCCACCGGGCAACCCTCTCCACCACCGGGTTCATCTCTGCCACCTCTTCTCTCTCCTCCTGCAACCTTCCCGCACATTCTATCCTACCCCACCGCCGCACAAAACACGCCGGGCGCACCCCCCGCACGGAGCGGCGGGACACCCTGAAGCGCGCGGTTTGGACGCCTCTCCGCCGGGATCCCCGCGGAGGCGTAAGGGGATGAGCCAGCTGGCGGCAGACGTAAAGAACCGCCCGCTACGCCGCGTGCGCCGCCGGAAGACGGGCCTTATGGCAGCCGGCCCAGGACGAGGGGCGAGGCCGCGCTACCGGTCCCGCTCGGTGGCCTCGGCGATGGCGCGGGCGAGGTCCTCCAGGGACTCGAAGTTGTGCCCGGAGAGGAAGACGTCCACGTAGGGCAGGGCGGCGGCCATCCCGGCGGCGAGCGGCCGGTAGCCGGGGGTGGCCTTGAGGGGGTTCACCCAGATGACCCGGTAGGCCAGCCGCTTTATGCGCCGCATCTGCTCGGCGAGCACCGCCACGTCCCCCCGGTCCCAGCCGTCGGAGAGGATGACCACCACCGCCCCGCGGGCCATCCCCCGCTGCCCCCAGCGGTCCACGAACTCCTTGAGGACGTCCCCCAGTCGGGTGCCCCCGGAGAGGTCCCGGACCGCCCCCGCGGCCTGCCTGAGGGCCCGGTCGGGGTCCCGGGTGGAGAGCTCCCGGGTGATCCTGGTGAGCCGCGTCCCCACGGAGAAGGCCTCGAGGCGGGCCCCGCTTACGACCCCGGCGTGCAGGAAACGCAGCAGCGCCCGGCTGTAGGGGGCCATGGACCCCGATACGTCGCACAGCAGCACCACCCGGCGGGGCTGGTCCCTGGCCCGCCGGAAGCGGTGCCGCACGGTCTCCCCGCCGGTGCGCATGGCGCCGCGCATGGTGCGCCGGGGGTCGTGGCGGCCCCGCCGCGCGGGCTCCATCCGGCGGGTGCGCCGGAGGGCCCCGGAGAGCCGCAGGTCGGAGAGCAGCCGCTGCAGCTCGGCAAACTCCTCCGGGGAGTAGAGGGCGAAGTCCTTCTTCCTGAGCACCTCTACCGGGCTGTAGCGCAGCCCCACCGCCTCCTCGCCCCGCTCGTCGGACTCGACGGCCTCCTTGGCCGGCAGGACGGAGTCCTCGGGCTCCGGCACCCGGATCTCCGTCCCCCGCCGCGGGGCCGCCCGCCCTCCGGCCCGCTGCTCCCAGAAGGACTCAAAGGCCCGGTCGTAGACCTCGATATCCTCAGGACGGGAGGTCAGCGTGATCCTGCCGGCCCAGTAGACGTCCTCCCGGCGCCCCACGTCCAGCTCCTCCAGCGCCCGGGCAAAGCCCACCAGCCTGTCGGTGCCCACCAGAAGCCCTGCGCCCCG
>JADDKG010000258.1 GCA_020253895.1 Rubrobacter sp. | reverse complement strand
GCCGGGAGGCCCTCGCCGGGGAGGCCGTGGCGTGAAGCGGGTGGAGCTGGTCCAGCTCGGCGTGGGGCCGGAGGAGGTGCAGCGCTTCTACGACCAGGTGCGGCGCGAGCTGTACGCGCCGCTGAGCGGCCGGCGGGCTGGCGAGGAGGACCTTCTCGACCGGCTGCGGGGAGCCTCGCGGATGATCGAGACCGAGTGGGTGCGAATCGGGGAGGGGAGCGACCTGGTGGGTAAGAGCTTGCAGGAAGCAGGGATCCGGTCCCGGACCGGGGCCTCGGTTGTGGCCATCATCCGGGGTGAGGAAGCGATACCGAGTCCCGACCCCTCCACCGTGCTGGAGGCGGGGGACGTCGTAGGGGTGCTCGGCACCCCGGGTCAGCGGGAGGCGTTCAGGGATCTTGCTGCCGCATCGCGGGGTGCGGCGGCGAAGGAGACCTGAGGAGCCTTACGCCTGTAGCGTAACGGCCCTGTGTGGGGAGCGGGTACGCAGGAGGCTGCTGCTATAATCCCACGCAGGTTCGTCCGATGCGAGAGTGGTGGAATGGTAGACACGCTAGATTTAGGATCTAGTGCCCTTCACGGGCGTGCGGGTTCAAATCCCGCCTCTCGCACTTAGAACAGGTAGGGCAGGAAGAATTGGAGCGTATGACGGCAAACGTTACGAAGCTTGAGGACAACAAGGTCAGGCTGGACGTCGAGGTCCCCCCGGAGGCGGTCCGGGAGGGGGTCGAGGCGAAGCTCCGGGAGCTCCGCAAGCAGGTGCGGGTCCCGGGCTTCCGACCCGGAAAGGCGCCGCGGCGGGTGCTGGAGACCCACCTGGGGCGCGACTATATCTACATGGAGGCGCTTCAGGAGAGCCTGCCCGCCTGGTACTCCCGGGCGGTCATCGACGCCGACATCCGGCCGATAGACCGGCCCGAGATCCACTTCGACGACCCCCTGGATGAGAAGAAGGGATTCCGCTTCTCGGCGACGGTGGAGGTGCGCCCCGAGGCGAAGCTCGGGGAGTACAAGGGGCTGGAGGTGCCCAAGCGGGAGGTGGAGGTAACCGAACAGCAGGTGGAGGAGCGCCTGGAGGAGCTGCGGGGGCAGTTCGCCACGCTGGCTGCGGTGGAGGACCGCCCGGTGCGGGAGGGCGACTTCGTCATTATAGACTTCAAGGGCGAGCGGATGGCCGGCGGCGAGCTGCCGGGCGCCGAGGCTGAGGACTACATGCTCGAGGTCGGCCGCGGCGAGCTCCTGGAGGACTTCGAGAAGAACCTGGTCGGGATGAAGGCCGGGGAGCGCAAGCAGTTCGCGGTTACCTTCCCGATGGACTACCGGGAGGAGTCGCTCCGGGGGCAGTCGGTGCTTTTCCGGGTGCACCTCAAGGAGATCAAGGAGCGCGACCTCCCGCCGCTCGACGACGAGTTCGCCAAGGAGGCCAGCGAGTTCGAGACGCTGGAGGAGCTGCGGGCCGCGATAAGGGAGCAGCTCGAGGAGGCCGCCCGGCGGCAGGCCGAGGGCGAGTTCCGTACCCGGGTGCTGGACGCGGTGGCCGAGAGGGCCGAGGTGGAGGTTCCCGAGGTCATGGTCGAGGACAAGGCCGAGGAGATGGTCCGCAGCTTCGAGCGGAGCGTGAGCGCCCAGGGGATCAAGCCGGAGGACTACTACCGGATCGCCGGCACCGGGCGCGAGGAGTTCAAGCGGCAGGTGCACGATGATGCGGCGGACACGGTGAAGAAGGAGCTTGTGCTGGACGCGGTGGTGGCCGCCGAGGGCATAGAGGCCGATGAGGAGGCCATCCGGCACGAGATCGAGCACCTCGCCGAGGACTCCGGACGCAGCCCGGAGGAGGTGGAGAGGAGCCTGCGGGAGAACGGCACCTACGCGCTGCTCCGCGAGGAGCTGGCCCGGCAGAAGGCGCTCGACTTCCTGGTCGAGAACGCCCGACCCGTCCCGATGCCGCCTGAGGAGCAGGATGAGCAGATGCCCGGCTCCGGGGAGGAGCCCGGTGGCGGCGAGGGCAGGGTCGAGGCCAGGGTGGAGAGCGCTGCCGAGACGGATACCGACGACAACAAAGAAGGAGAGAGCCGATGAGCTACTACGATCCGCAGGGCGTAATACCCTACGTCATCGAGCAGAGCCCGCGCGGCGAGCGGGCGATGGACATCTACTCCCGGCTGCTGAAGGACAGGATCATCTTCCTCGGCACGCCGGTGGACGACCAGGTGGCCAACGCCATCATGGCCCAGCTTCTGCACCTGGAGAGCGAGGATCCCGAGCAGGACATCAACCTGTACATCAACTCGCCGGGGGGCAGCGTATCTGCGGGGCTCGCCATCTACGACACCATGCAGTTCGTCAAGCCCGACATCGTGACGACGGCGCTCGGGATGGCCGCCTCGATGGGAGCCTTCCTGCTGGCGGCCGGGACCAAGGGCAAGCGGTTCGCGCTGCCCAACACCCGGATACTGCTGCACCAGCCGGCGGTGGGCGGGCTTGCCGGGCAGGCCTCCGACGTCGAGATCCACGCCAGGGAGCTAATCCGGACCAAGCGGCGGCTCAACGAGATACTCTCCGAGCACACCGGGCAGCCCTACGACAAGATAGAGCGCGACACCGACCGCGACTTCATCATGGGAGCCGAGGAGGCCATAGAGTATGGTCTCATCGATGATGTCGTGAGGCACCACTAGAAAGCGAGGGAAGGGGAGGCCGTAGGCATGAGAGACCCGTCGGATCAGTTGCAGTGCTCGTTCTGCGGGAAGAGCCAGCGGCAGGTGAGGAAGCTGATCGCCGGCCCCGGGGTGTACATCTGCGACGAGTGCATCGAGCTGTGCAACGAGATCATTGACGAGGAGTTCTCGGGACCCGAGGTCCTCAAGGACGACGACCTCCCCAAGCCTCGGGAGATCAACCGGATCCTCAACGAGTACGTCATCGGCCAGGAGGAGGCCAAGAAGGTCCTCTCGGTGGCCGTCTACAACCACTACAAGCGGATCCAGATAGGCGCCGAGACCCCCGACGGTACCGAGCTGCAGAAGTCCAACATCCTCCTGATCGGGCCCACCGGGAGCGGTAAGACGCTTCTGGCGGAGACCCTGGCGAAGATACTGAACGTGCCCTTCGCCATCGCCGACGCCACCGCGCTCACCGAGGCCGGCTACGTCGGCGAGGACGTGGAAAATATTCTGCTCAAGCTGATCCAGGCCGCCGACTTCAACGTGAAGAAGGCGGAGACGGGGATCATCTACATCGACGAGATAGACAAGATCGCCCGCAAGGCGGACAACCCCTCGATCACCCGCGACGTCTCGGGCGAGGGGGTCCAGCAGGCGCTCCTCAAGATCCTGGAGGGCACGGTGGCGAGCGTCCCCCCGCAGGGGGGCCGGAAGCACCCCCACCAGGACTTTCTGCAGATCGACACCAAGAACATCCTGTTCATCTGCGGGGGGGCTTTCGGGGGGCTTGAGGACATCATCCGCCAGCGGATCGGCAAGCGGAGCATCGGCTTCTCCAGCGGCCTCGACCGGCGTCTGGAGGACGACTCGGATGAGATCCTGCGCCACGTTCAGCCGGAAGACCTCCTGAAGTACGGTCTCATCCCGGAGTTCGTCGGGCGGCTGCCGG
>JADDKG010000257.1 GCA_020253895.1 Rubrobacter sp. | reverse complement strand
GCTCTTCCGATCTGGAAGGAGGGATGGTGCGCGATGGTTTCTGGCCCTGAGAGGGAGCCGGAGATCCTCACCTACCGCTTTGAGGACGACGGGCGGATACCCAACAACCCCCGCTTGCCGCTCCTCGTCTACAAGCGGGTGCTGCCCGGCGGGGGAGCGGAGGGCTTCGAGGAGCTCTTCCGGGGCAACGGCTGGGGTGGGGTGTGGCGCGACGGGATCTTCGGCTACCACCACTACCACAGCACCGCCCACGAGGTGCTCGGGGTGGCCCGGGGTTCCGCCCGGGTGACCTTCGGCGGCGAGGGAGGGGTTACGCTGGAGGTCGAGGAGGGGGACGCGGTCGTCATCCCGGCGGGCGTGGGGCACTGCAACAGGGGGGCGGGCAGGGACCTGCTGGTGGTCGGGGCCTACCCGGAGGGCCAGTTTTGGGATCTATGCACCGGGGAGCCCGGGGAGCGCCCCCGGGTGCTGGAGAACATCCGGCAAGTCTCGCTGCCGGGGCGGGACCCGATCTTCGGGGAGGGCGGCCCGCTCTTGGAGCGCTGGAGGGTCTGTGAGGGGGAGGGCTGAGCGGTCAGCCGTTTCTCCACTTCAGCTGGAACTCCAGCTCCTCCTCGTCGCCCTCCCGCTCGTGCTCCACGTTAAACTCCGCCCGGGCGGGGACGTAGATCCTCTCCCCGGCCACCTGTATCTCGAACCGCTCGCCGGACTCGAGGGCGTCGGCGAGCCGGCGCAGCTTGGCGACGAACTCCTCCGTCGAGTAGACCTTCTCCACGTCCCTGTCCCGTTTCTCGCCCACGTTTTTGCTCCTTTCCGGTTGACGCCGGTGTCCCTTGTGGACCATCCTACCGCCCCCCTTCGGGTCTGGCGAGCCCCTAAGTGCGCAGGTGGTAGCCGGTCTTGAAGATCCAGCGCACCGCCAGCAGGCAGGCGGAGAGGAAGACCAGCGTCATCGCCACGCTCACGGATACGCTAACGTCGGAGGAGCCGTAGAAGCTCCAGCGGAAGGCGCTGATCAGGTAGACGACCGGGTTGAAGAGGCTCGCCGTCTGCCAGAAGGGCGGGAGCATCTCGATGGAGTAGAAGCTGCCGCCGAGGAAGACCAGGGGCGTGACGATGAGGAACGGCACGAGCTGAAGCTTCTCGAAGTTCTCTGCCCAGATCCCGAGCACGAACCCGAAGAGGCAGAACGTCACCGCGGTCAGCAGCAGGAACGAGAGCATCCAGAGGGGGTGCTCCACCCGCAGCGGCACGAACAGGGAGGAGGTGGCGAGGATGATCAGGCCGAGCCCCACGGACTTCGTCGCCGCCGCCCCCACGTAGCCGATGACGACCTCGAGCCAGGAGACCGGGGCGGAGAGCACCTCGTAGATCGTGCCGGTGAACTTCGGGAAGAAGATCCCGAAGGACGCGTTGGAGATGCTCTGGGTCAGCAGGGAGAGCATGACGAGCCCCGGCACGATAAACGCGCCGTAGGGCACCCCGTCCACGTCGGTTATCCGCGAGCCGATGGCCGCGCCGAAGACGACGAAGTACAGCGAGGTCGAGACGACCGGCGAGACGACGCTCTGCAGCAGGGTGCGGAAGGTGCGCGCCATCTCGAACTTGTAGATCGCGCGTATCGCGTAGAGGTTCATCGCTCTCCTTTCACCAGGCCGACGAAGATCTCCTCCAGCGTGCTCTGCTCGGTCTGGAGGTCCTCGAAGCGGATGCCCGCCGCGTTCAGGTCGGCGAGCAGGGCTGCGATGCCCGCCCGTCCGGTTTGTGTCTCGTAGGTGTAGACCAGCTCCCTGCCGTCTTCGGAGAGCTCCAGCCGGTAGCCGGTGAGCGCGGGCGGTATCTCATGGAGCCTCTCCGCGAGCTGCAGCGTCAGCTTCTTCCTGCCGAGCTTGCGCATCAGCTCCCGCTTCTCCTCGACCAGCACCAGCTCGCCCCGGTTTATGACGCCGATGCGGTCGGCCATCTCCTCGGCCTCCTCGATGTAGTGGGTGGTGAGGATGATCGTCACGCCGCTCTCGCGCAGGCGGCGCACCGTCCCCCACATCTCGCGCCGGAGCTCCACGTCCACGCCCGCCGTCGGCTCGTCGAGGAAGAGGATGCGCGGCTCGTGGGCGAGCGCCTTGGCGATCATGACCCGCCGCTTCATCCCGCCGGAGAGCGCCATGATCCTCTCGTCTCTCTTGTCCCACAGCGAGAGCTCCCGCAGCACCCTCTCGACGTGGCCGGGGTCGGGTGGCCTGCCGAAGAGGCCCCGGCTGAAGTTCACCGTGTCCCAGACCGTCTCGAAGGCCTCGGTCGTCAGCTCCTGGGGCACGAGCCCGACGAGGGAGCGCGCCTCGCGGTACTCGGAGACGATGTCGTGCCCGTCCACGAGCACCTTCCCCCGGCTGGGGTTCACCAGCCCGCAGACGATCCCGATGAGCGTCGTCTTCCCGGCCCCGTTCGGCCCTAGGAGGGCGAAGATCTCGCCGCGCCGGATCTCCAGGTCTATATCCTTTAGCGCCTGCAGGCCGGAGGCGTAGGTCTTGGAGAGCCCAAAGATGGAGATGGCTGGCCGGGAGCGCTCCCCGTTTCCGATCTTGACTCCCATACGAACCTCCTTTACAGCCGCATTTTTACCGGGAGGCCCCGGAGAGGTTCCGGTCCTGCCAGCGACCTTCCGGACGCCGCGCAGCAGCCCGCGGGAGACTCGCCGTACGGCGGTAGATCCATCCGCCCCGCATACCCGGAGCCATCTGTGGCCTCCCGGCTTCCGGACCGCCTGCTCATCTCTTGCTCGTCCCCGCTTTACGCGTGTCGTGCCTCATGTGGACGCCTGCAGCGGCGAGCCAATGATGCCAGCCGGGGGAGGAGAGCGGATCGGCCAGGAGGACGAGATGACCTGCCGGACCTTTGTACAGTAGAGCCTCCTTCCCTCGGATGCCGTACCTGCTCGCGGACTTACCAGCCGGAACCCAAAGGTACAGGAAAGGGCCCGAGAAGGCACCGGCGTCTTTCCGGTCCGAGAAGAGGGTTCTGCATCTCTTTTGCACGCTACGCGGGGGAGCAGGCTCCGGAACTTACCCGTCCTGCTTGTCGTGCTCGCTCGGCGCGGTAGGGAGACCGATATCAAAGCGGATGCTAGCCAGGCGGATGAGAAAGCAGGTTCCGGCAGCGACCACCGATGCTGCGGTCAGGTCATAACCGAGCCTGGAGGCAGCCACCACGATGGACGCCCCGATCAGGGCGGGCACCGCGTACAGTTCGTTGCGCAGGACCGTAGGGATCTCACGCACCAAAACATCCCGCAGCATGCCCCCGCCGGTCGCGGTGATCACGCCGAGCAGCACCGCCTGCACGGCCCCTACCTGGTACTCGAGGGCCTTCGTCGCCCCGGTGATGCAGAACAGCGAGAGGCCGGCGGCGTCGAACACGGCGACCGGTCGCGAGAAGCGCTCCAGCGTGGGATGGGCGAAGAAGGTTATGAGCGCGGCGCATCCCACGGTAGCCAGGTAGCGCCAGTCGCTGAAGGTGGCCGGGGGCAGCGCCCCGAGGAGTATGTCGCGTGTGATCCCGCCGGCGAGGCCCACCACCGCCGCCAGCACGGCCACGCCGTACAGGTCCAGGCGGGCGCGTACCCCGGCCAGGGCTCCGCTCAGCCCGAAGGCGAAGGTCCCGGCCAGGTCCAGCGCCAGCATCAGCGTGGATTCATGGGCCTCGGGCACGATGGTATCGTAGCGCAGGAGAGGCACGACTATAGGGGAGGCGGTGAGTATCTTGGATGGCCGGTACGAGGAGGTGGAGCTTTTCGGCAGGCGTATCCGCCTGGTGGACCTGAGCAGGCCCCTGGGGCCTACGGAGAGCGAGCCATCCCCACCGCGCCTGCGCCGCATCACCCACAGGGAGGGGGCCGAGCTCTGGGAGCAGATGTTCGGGATACCGCAGAGCGTACTGCCCATGGGCCTGGGGTTTGCCGGGGAGATCGTGGAGTCTTCGACACACGCCTCCACCCACGTCGACGCGCCCTTCCACTACGCCCCGCTCTGCGAAGGGAGGCGGGCGAGGACCGTGGATGAGATGCCGCTGTCGTGGTTCGTCGGGCCCGCGGTCGTCGTGGACGTCTCGGACCTCCCCGACGGGTACATGATCCCGGCGGAGGAGGTCGAGGCGCGGCTGCGGGAGATGGGATGCTCCCTCTCGCCCG
>JADDKG010000256.1 GCA_020253895.1 Rubrobacter sp. | reverse complement strand
CTCCTCCGGCTCAGGAGCATGTGGAGATCCCCTCCTCCCGCCGCGTTCCTGTCCGGGGGGAGTCCGCGCGCGTGGCTCGTCGCGGCCGCGGCCCTGCTTCTCCTGGCCGGGCTCGCCGGTGGCATCCGCCTCTTTTCTCCGGGCGGGCTCTTCGGCGGCAGTGGCGGGCTGGAAGGGTGGAGCGAGCTCGACTGGGAGGTGGTGTACGACGGGTACGGCCGGGTGGGGGTGGAGGATGGCGCGGCCGTGCTGGAGCCGCGGTCGGTGGGCTCGCCCTCCAAGACCAGCGCGGCGCTCGCGCTGGCCGGTGACCCGGGCTGGCGCGACTACACCTTCACGGTCCGGATGCGGCTCGAGAGGCAGCTGCGCCGGAACTCGCCCCCGAACCCCTGGGAGAGCGGCTGGCTTCTGTTCCGCTATGCGGGGGAGGGGCGCAGCTACTACCTGGCCCACAAGACCAACGGCCTGGAGCTCGGCAAGCTGGTCCCCCCGGCGGGCGTGGGGCAGGAGTTTCTGGTGACCCGCCCGTCCCCGGCGGCCCGCCCGGGCAGGTGGTACACGTACCGGATAGAGCTGCGCGGTCCCCGGATAACCGTCTACGTCGACGGGAGGCGCGTGATCTCCTACACCGACCCCGATCCTATCCCGCGCGGCCGGGTGGGGCTGTACACCGAGGACGCCAGGGTCTCATTCCGGGACCCCGAGGTGCGCCTGCGGAGCCCCGGCTGATCCCCTCGGCCCGCGTGCTAAGATTTGCCGCAGCATGCGGAGCGAGCGCACCCTCAAGGTCCCATTCCGCCGGCTCGTTCCGGGGGCCAGCCCTCCGGAGCGGGCCCACGCCGGGGACGCGGGCTACGACCTGCGGGCGGTGGAGGAGGCCGAGCTACCGCCGGGAGGACGGGCGCTCGTGCGCACGGGCCTCTCGGTCGCCATCCCAGAGGGGTACGCCGGGCTGGTCCTCCCGCGCAGCGGGCTCGCCTCCCGGCACGGCGTCTCCCTGGCCAACGCCCCGGGCCTCATAGACCCCGGCTACCGGGGGGAGGTGAGGATCCCGCTGATCAACCACGACCCGGAGGAGCCCTTCCGGGTCGAGCCCGGCATGCGGGTTGCACAGCTGGTCCTCGTCCGGGCTGAGGCCGCCGCCTTTGTGGAGGTGGCCTCGCTCGGGGTCTCTCCCGACGCCCGCGGGGAGGCCGGCTTCGGCTCCTCGGGGATGTAGGCCGTGCGCTTTCTCTGCGACGCCATGCTCGGCGGGCTGGCCAAGTGGCTGAGGGCCGCGGGGTACGACGCCGCCTGCGCCCGCGGCGAGCCGGACGGCGAGATCGTCCGGCGGGCGATGGAGGAGGGGCGCGTGATCCTGACCTGCGACGGGGGTTTTATGGAGCGGGCCCCCGTCAGGGACGGCCGGGTGGGGGTACTCCTGCTGCCGCAGGAGCTCTCCGTCGAGGAGCAGCTCCGGCTGGTCGCCGGGCGGTTCGGGCTGCGCCGTCTTCCTTCCCGCTGCATGGAGTGCAACGGCGAGCTCGCGGGGGTCTCCCCGGAGGAGGTGGCCGGCGAGGTCCCGCCGGGGGTCGCCGGGCGCCAGCGGGTCTTTTTCCGCTGTTCGGGCTGCGGGCGGGTGTTCTGGTACGGCTCGCACTGGGAGCGGATCGGGGGGAGGCTCGGGAGGGTCTTCGGGTGAGGGTCTGCCTGGTTTCGCCCTACTCCTGGTCCTTCCCCGGCGGGGTCCTGGAGCATGTGGACGCGCTGGCCTGCCAGCTCGAGCGGCGGGGCCACCAGGTCCGGGTTTTGGCCCCCAACGACCCCCTGGACCTCCGCACCCGGATACTCCACCCCAAGCTCGGGCGGCACCACCCCCCGCCGGAGAGGGTGGTGCCCGTCGGCCGCTCGCTGCCCTTCCCCGCCAACGGCTCGCTGGCCAACATAGCCTTCTCGCCGCGGGTGTGGGGGGCGGTGCGCCGGGCGGTAAAGGCGCTAGGGCCGGACCTTATCCACGTCCACGAGCCGCTGGCCCCGCTGGTCTCCTTGGCGGCCCTCGCCGCCGCGGAGGAACTGCGCATCCCGGCGGTCGGCACCTTCCACGCCAACTACCCGGAGGGCTCTGCCTACTGCCGGCTCTTCCTGGCGGCCCGCCGGCTGCTGGACCCCACAGACCGGATCGGGCGTGTCCTGCGCGAGCGGATCGCCGTCTCTCCGGCCGCCGCCGAGACCGCCGGGCGCTACTTCCGGGCGGACTGCTGGATCATCCCGAACGGCGTGGACGTGGGGCGCTTCTCGCCGCCCCCCGGCCTGCGCCGCCATCCGGGGGAGGTGCTCTTCGTGGGGCGTCCCGTTCCCCGCAAGGGGCTCCCGGTCCTGCTCGAAGCCTTCGAGCGGGTCCTGGCCGCCGTGCCGGAGGCCCGGCTCGTGATCGTGGGTAGCCGCCCCGGGGACGTGAGGGTGCCCAAGCGGCTCCTCTCCAGCGTCGAGGTGCGCGGGGTGTTGGACGGGGAGGGGCTCGTCCGGGCCATGCACTCTGCCGAGGTGCTCTGCGCTCCCTCCACCGGCCGGGAGTCCTTCGGGATGGTCCTCGTGGAGGCGATGGCGGCCGGGCTTCCGGTGCTGGCGAGCGACATCCCGGGCTACGACCGGGTGATCACCCACGGCCGCGACGGCCTGCTATGCCCGCCGGGCGACCCGGAAGCCCTCTCCGCGGCGCTCGTGGGCCTGCTGAGAGATTCCGCCCTCCGGGAGCGCCTCGCGGCCGCCGGGAGGCGCACCGCCCTGCGCTACGACTGGCCCCGGGTGGCCGGCGAGGTGGAGAAGGTGTACCGGGCCGCCCTCGGCGGCCGGTAGCCCGGCCGGCTAACCCGGTGGGCGCCCCGGGAGGAGGGGGCCCCGCCTGCGGTGGACGCTCAGGCAGGAGAAGTCTTCGGAGAGGCTGCTCAGGCTCCGCCGGACGCCCTTGGGCACCGCGACGAGGACGCCCGGGCGCAGCCGGTGCTCGTCGCCGCCGATCCTCACGAGCCCCTCCCCGGTCACCCCTACGAGCAGCACGTCCACCGCCTCGTTGGTGTGCTCCTTTACCCCCGTTCCCGCCGGAAAGCGCAGGAGGTTGGCGTTGAGCTCCCAGGAGCCGGAGAGGGTCCACACCGTGCCTCTCCTGTCGGCCGCCTCCGCGGCGACCCGCGCCATATCCAGGAGGATGCCTTCCACCGCTCTCCGGAGCTTACCACGTCGTCCGGGGCGTGCGCCGCGGGTCGCAGGATGCTATCTTGTATTCCTATCATGTGCTCCGTGGCGGGAGATAGGGACAGGTGAGGCTGGAGCTCTCCAGCGAGGGGCGCTACGCGCTGCGCGCCCTGATCTATCTGGCCCGCGTGGAGCGGAGGGTGACGGCGGACAGGATCGCCGCCGACACCGGCATCCCGCGTAGGCTGCTGGCCCGGGTTCTCGCCAAGCTCTCGCGCGCGGGGTTGGTTCAGAGCAGTGAGGGGCGGGGAGGG
>JADDKG010000255.1 GCA_020253895.1 Rubrobacter sp. | reverse complement strand
CTGACCAAGGCGCTCGGCTCGACCACGCCGGTCAACCTGGTGAAGGCGACCGAGGACGGCTTGAAGCAGCTGCGCACCAAGGCCCAGATCGAGCAGATCAGGGGGGTGAAGGTCCGGCTATGAGCCCGCTGAAGGTGACCCAGGTAAAGAGCACCATAGGAGCGATTGAGAAGCACAAGCGGACGGTGCGGGCACTGGGGCTGCGCCGGATCCGGGACTCGCGGGTGCACGAGGACACCCCCCAGATCCGGGGGATGATCGCCAAGGTCCGGCATCTGGTCCGGGTGGAGGAGGTGGAGGACTGATGCGTCTGAACGAGCTCTCCCCGCCCCCGGGCTCGCGGAGGGCCCGCAAGCGGGTGGGCCGCGGCGAGGGGTCGGGCTACGGTAAGACCGCTGGCAGGGGGCACAAGGGGGCCAAGGCCCGCTCGGGGGCCAAGGCGCATACCACCTACGAGGGCGGTCAGATGCCGCTGCAGCGGCGGGTGCCCCGCCTCAAGGGCGAGGCCCGTGGCAGGCACACCCCGGCGCACCCAAAGGTGTACGACCCGGTGAACGTTGGGGAGTTGGGGGCCGTGGAAGGTGATACCATAGGTCCCGATGAGCTTCGGGCGGCCGGGCTCATCAGGAAGAAGGCCGACACCCTGGTCAAGGTGCTGGGAGACGGGGAGATCGACCGTCCGGTCACCGTCAGGGCGCATGCCTTCTCCCGGACCGCTAAGGAGAAGATAGAGGCGGCGGGCGGCCGCGTCGAGGTGCTCTAGGAGAGGTAGATAGAGGTATGTTGGGCTCCCTAGCGAACGCCTGGAAGGTCCCGGAGCTTCGGCAGAAGCTCTTCTTCACCGCGGCCATGCTTGCCGCCTACAGGGCGGGGGCATTCGTCCCGCTGCCGGGGATAAACCGCGAGGTTCTGGCGGCCGGGGGGCTGGACCAGAACGCCATAACCGGGCTCTTCGGGGTGTTCACCGGAGGGGCTTTCAACAACCTCTCGGTCTTCGCTTTGGGGATCATGCCCTACATCACGGCGGCGATCGTGATGCAGCTGATGACCGTCGCCATCCCCAGACTGCAGGAGTTGGCCCGGGAAGGCGAGGTGGGTCAGCAGAAGATCACCCAGTACACCCGGGTCTTTACGCTGGCGCTCGCGTTCGTCCAGTCGCTGGCGATGGTGCTGTTCCTGCGCTCCGGGCAGTTCGGGCCGGTGCTGGCGGGGGCCGGGGTGCTGGACCTCTTTCTGGTGGTGGTGACCCTGACCACCGGCGTGATGGTGACCATGTGGTTCGGGGAGCTGATCACCCAGCGGGGGCTTGGGAACGGCATCTCGCTCATTATCACCGCCTCCATCCTCTCGCAAGCCCCGAACGCGGTGCGCACCCTCATAGAGGACGGCAACGTTCTCACGATGGTCATCCTGGCCATCATCGCCGTGCTGATCGTGGCGGCCATCGTATTCGTCAACGAGGGTCAGCGCAGGATCCCGATCACCTACGCCAAGCGGCAGGTGGGCCGCCGGATGAGCCAGGGCGGGACCACATATCTGCCGCTGAAGGTCAACATGGCCGGTGTGATCCCGATCATCTTCGCCTCCTCGCTTTTGATCTTCCCGGTGGTCATAACCCAGTTTCTATCCGGGGGTAACCAAGACTCCTGGCTGTTCAGGCTGGCGCAGGTCTTCGCCCCGCCGAGCGTGCCCTACCTGATCCTGTACGCGCTGCTGATCATCATGTTCACCTACTTCTACACGGCGGTGCAGTTCAACCCGATAGAGCACGCAGACAACCTGAAGAAGAGCGGCGGGTACATACCGGGGATCCGGCCGGGGCAGCCCACGGCGCTCTACCTCAACAGCGTGCTCACCAGGATTACGCTGTTCGGAGCCGTCTTCCTGGCGGTGATCGCGGTGCTACCGTACCTGATCACGGCGGCGCTGAACCTGCCGCAGTCGATCTACCTGGGCGGGACCTCGATGCTGATCGTGGTGGGCGTCTCGCTGGATACGGTGCGCCAGCTGGAGAGCCAGCTGATGATGCGTAACTACGAGGGCTTCCTGAGAAGGCAGTACCGATGAGAATTATCCTTCTGGGCCCCCAGGGGGCGGGCAAGGGGACGCAGGCGGCCCGCCTGGCGGAGAGGACCGGGGCGAAGCACATCTCGACCGGGGACTTGGTGCGGGCGGAGATAAAGGCCGGCACCGAGCTTGGCCGCAAGGTGCAGGAGTACAACGACCGGGGTGAGCTGGTCCCGGACGAGATCATCGTGGAGATGGCCAAGCCCCATCTACGGGAGGCGGAGTCCTGGATCCTGGACGGCTTCCCCCGCACCGAGGCGCAGGCCCGGGCTCTGGATGAGGCGCTTGAGGAACTTGGGGTGAGCCTGGACAAGGTGGTGGCGCTGGAGGCTCCCGACGAGGTGCTCATCCAGCGCCTCTCCGGGCGGCGCCAGAGCGAGGCGACCGGCAGGATCTACCACGTCGAGCACGACCCTCCTCCCCCGGATGATCCGGGGCCTTTCGTCCAGCGTAAGGACGATACCGAGGAGGCGATCCGGCGCCGGTTGCGGATCTACCACGAGCAGACCGAGCCACTGAAGGAGTACTACGCGGAGCGCGGATTGCTGGCCACCGTAGATGCCACCCGCAGCATAGAGGAGGTCACCGAGGAGATCCTCCGGGTCCTGGGGGAGGATGCCCGTTGATCGTCCGGAAGAGCAGGGCGGAGCTGGAGGCTATGCGGGAGGGGGGCAGGATCACCGCCGCCTGCCTGCGGCTGCTCGCCGAGAACGCCCGCCCGGGCGTGAGCACCCGCGAGCTGGACGAGCTCGCCGAGGAGTTCATCTACTCCTCCGGAGGCAAGCCGGAGTTCAAGGGCTACCAGGGGTTTCCGGCCTCCATCTGCGCCTCGCCCAACTCGATGATCGTGCACGGGATTCCCGGCCCCTACCGGTTGAAGGAGGGGGACATCATCTCGCTGGACGTGGGCGTCCGCTTCGAGGGCTTCGTCACCGACAGCGCGACGACCGTGCCGGTGGGCGAGGTCTCCGAGGAGGCCAGGATGCTTCTGGATGTGACCCGGCGCTGCCTGGAGGCCGCGATCCCCCAGGTCCGGGTGGGACATCGGCTGGGGGATATCGGGCATGCAATCCAGTCCGTTGCCGAGCCCGAGGGCTACGGGGTGGTGCGCGACCTCGTCTCCCACGGGGTGGGCCGCAAGATGCACGAGGACCCCCAGATCCCCAACTACGGCCGTCCCGGCACCGGGCCACGCCTGCTCCCCGGGATGACCTTCGCCATAGAGCCCATGATCACGCTCGGCACCTACGAGATCCGGATAGACGAGCGCGACGGCTGGTCCATCTACACCGCCGACGGCTCGCTTGCCGCCCACTTCGAGCACACCGTGGCCGTCACCGAGGAAGGACCTTGGGTGCTCACCGTCGAGGACGAGGGGTTGGGAGAGGCGGCGTCGGCGTGATAATATACCCGTTTGGCTCCGGCCGTCCCGGAGGTCGTGTATCCCTGATGAAAGAGGAGGTCCTTGGCTAAAGAAGACGTCATAGAGGTTGAAGGCACCGTAACCGAGGCTCTGCCCAACACCCAGTTCAGGGTGGAGCTCGACAACGGGCACAACGTTTTGGCCCACATCTCGGGCAAGATGCGGATGAACTACATCCGGATCCTGCCCGGAGACCGGGTGAAGGTGGAGCTTTCACCCTATGACCTGAGCCGGGGGCGCATCACCTACAGGTACAGAAACTAGAACGGCGAACAGAGGGAGCGTTGTGTATGAAGGTGAGAGCGAGCGTGAAGCCCATCTGTGAGCGCTGCAGGGTCATCCGGCGCCGCGGCGTGGTGCGGGTGATCTGCTCCAACCCGCGGCACAAGCAGAGGCAGGGGTAGGCTGTCATGGCCAGGATAGCCGGCGTAGACCTGCCCAGGGAGAAGAGGATAGAGGTGGCCCTCACCTACATCTACGGCATCGGCCGTTCGACGGCCCGCCGCATCCTCAGGGAGACAGGGGTGGACCCGGACACCAAGGTCCGGGACCTCGCCGAGGGTGAGATAGCGGCCCTGCGGCGGTACATCGACGAGAACCTGAGGGTCGAGGGCGACCTCAAGCGCGAGGTCAACCAGAACATACGGCGGCTCATGGACATCGGCTGCTACCGGGGCATCCGGCACCGCCGGGGCCTGCCGGTGCGCGGGCAGCGGACGAAGACCAACGCCCGGCAGCGCAAGGGGCCGCGTCCGGCCATAGGCGGGAGGAAGAAGTAGATGGGCAGGCAGCGTCAGCAGCGGGCCAGGGGCAGCAGGTCGCGGCGGAAGGTTCGGAAGAACATCTCCACCGCCGTGGTCCACATAAAGAGCTCCTTCAACAACACCATCATCTCGGTGACCGACCAGGAGGGCAACGTCATAGCTTGGGAGTCCGCAGGCTCCATGGGCTTCAAGGGGAGCCGGAAGAGCACCCCGTACGCCGCCCAGATGACCGCCGAGAGCGCGGCCAACAAGGCCATGGAGCACGGCGTCAAGCGGGTGGACATCCAGGTCAAGGGGCATGGCTCGGGCCGCGACATGGCGGCCAGGACATTCCAGGCGATGGGCATAGAGGTCCTCTCCATAAAGGACGTCACCGGCCAGCCGCACAATGGCTGCAGGCCGCCCAAGCGGCGCCGGGGCTAGGGCAGAGAGAACCGGGCAAGAGGCACCGAGAGAGGCTTTTTCAGGAGGTATCAGGGAGAAGTGGCGCGCTACACAGGACCCAGAGGCCGGCGCGACCGGCGGGCCGGGGTAATGCTCTCCAGCATGCGCAAGAACCCGCTGGAGAAGAAGCCCTACCCGCCGGGCGAGCACGGCCGCGACCGCCAGCGGCAGACCGAGTACGGCATCCGGCTGATGGAGAAGCAGAAGGCCCGCTGGTACTACGGCGTCTCCGAGAAGCAGTTCCGGAGGGCCTACAAGGAGGCCATCCGGCAGCCGGGCGTCTCCGGCGAGAACCTGCTGCGGCTTATGGAGCTCAGGATGGACAACGTAGTCTACCGGATGGGGTTCGCCACCAGCCGTCCGCAGGCGCGGCAGCTGGTGGTCCACGGGCACTTCCTGCTCAACGGCCGCAAGCACAACATCCCTTCGACCATCCTCAAGCCGGGCGATGTGATCACGGTGCGCGAGAAGAGCCGGCGCCTGCAGCCTATACAGGACGCCGTGGAGCAGGTGGTGGCCGTCCCGGCGTGGCTGGAGGCCGACCACGAGAACTTCACCGGCCGGGTGCTGCACACCCCGAGCCGGGACGAGATCGACGCTCCCGTCGAGGAGCAGCTGATCATCGAGTTCTACAGCCGGTAATAAAGCGAGTCTTCCAGAACGAGCAGGTGGTAGGTTTATGATGTTGGATGTGGCACCCCCCCGTTTCAGGGTGGAGGAAGAGGACGAGCGGCACGGTATCTTTGTGGCCGAGCCGCTGCCCCGGGGCCTGGGGCACACTTTGGGCAACGCCTTGCGGCGGGTGATGCTCTCCGGGCTGCCCGGGGCCGCGGTGACCAAGCTGAGGATCGAGGGCGTCCAGCACGAGTTCTCGACCATCGAGGGCGTCCGCGAGGACGTGGTGGACATCATCCTCAACATAAAGCAGCTTAAGTTCCGCCTGGAGCGCGACGAGCCGATAGAGCTGCGGATCTCGAAGGACGGCCCGGGCGAGGTGCGGGGCTCGGACATCGAGCTGAAGGCCGACGTCGAGGTGGTAAACCCCGACGCCTACATCGCCAGCCTCTCCGAGGGCGGGCACCTGGACATGACCCTGACCGTGGAGCGCGGGCAGGGTTACGTCCCCGCCGAGCAGAACAAGAGCGAAGCCGACCCAATCGGGGTGATCGCCGTGGACTCCCTGTTCTCGCCGGTGGAGAAGGTGCAGTACCGGGTCTCCGAGACCCGCGCCGGGGCGCGGGTGGACCTGGACGCCCTGACCCTGGAGGTCTTCACCGACGGGCGCATCGGCCCGCGGGAGGCGCTCCGGGAGGCCTCCCGGAAGCTCATAGATTTCTTCGGGCTCTTCGCCGAGGGGTACCAGGGTTCCGGGGCTGACGAGGAGCCGGGCCGGGGCGCCGGCCGGCCGGTCATCACCGACGAGCGCCCGATAGAGGACCTGGAGCTCACCGTCCGCTCCTACAACTGTCTCAAGCGCGAGGGGGTGGACACCATCGGGCAGCTTGCCACGATGACCGAGGAGGAGCTCATGAACATCCGCAACCTGGGGATGAAGAGCGTGGACGAGATCCGCTCGAAGCTGGAGGAGTACGGGTACACCCTGGAGAGTGGTAGGGAATGAGGCACGCCAAGAGAGGACGCAAGCTCGGCCGCGACGCCGCCCACCGCAAGCTTATGCTGGGCACGATGGCGGGCCAGCTCATACAGCACGGCCGGATAAGGACCACCGAGGCCAAGGCCAAGGAGGTCCGGGGGGTGGTGGACCACCTGATCAACACCGCCAAGCGGGACGACCTGCACGCCCGCCGGCAGGCGGTGAAGATCCTGAAGGACAAGCGGGTGGTCCGGCACCTCTTCGAGGAGGTGGCCCCGGACCTGGACGACCGGACCTCGGGGTATACCAGGATCCTGAAGCTGGGCCCCCGGCAGGGCGACGGCGCCCAGCAGGTGTATCTGGAGCTGGTGAACCACCGGGTGGAGTAGCCGGTAGGGGGCCGCACGGGACAGCCGTTGCCCGCGGAGAAGAGGGGGGCCCGCCCGGACGGGCCCCTTGCCGTTCTCGCGGAGGGGGTCTGCTTCTCCTACCCCGGTGCGGAGAGTCCTGCCCTCCGGGGGCTTTCCTTCGCGGTGGGGCAGGGGGAGTACGTGGGCGTGGTGGGCCCGAACGGCGGGGGCAAGTCCACCCTCGTCCGGCTCCTGAACGGCCTGCTGAGGCCGGGCTCCGGGCGGCTGCTCGTGGCCGGTCGCGACCCGTCAGCCGAGCCCTACGAGGTGCGCCGGCGGGTGGGGGTGCTCTTCCAGAACCCGGACAACGGGCTGGTCGCGCCGTTTGTTGAGGACGACGTGGCCTTCGGCCTGGAGAACCTCGGCGTCCCGCGGGAGGAGATGAGGTCCCGGGTCCGGGAGGCCCTGCGGGCGGTGGGCCTGGAGGGCTACGAGCGCCGGGAGGTTCACACCCTCTCCGGCGGGGAGAAGCAGCGGGTCGCCCTGGCCGGGGTGCTCGCGGTGGAGCCGGAGATCCTCGCCCTCGACGAGCCCACCGCCATGCTCGACGCCCCGGGGCGCCGGGAGGTGCTGGAGCGGCTGCAGCGGCTGCGGGGATCAAAGACCGTCCTGCACGTCACCCACCACCTGGACGAGCTCGCGACGGCCGACCGGGTGCTGGTGCTCAACGGGGGACGCCTCGTGGCCGACCTTCCGCCCGGTGAGCTCTTCGCCGGCGAAGCCCTGCTCGAGGAGAACCGGCTGGTGCTGCCGCCGCTGCTGCGGATGGCCCGGGAGCTAGGCCTCCCGGCGCGCACGACCCCGGAGGGGCTCGCCGCCGAGGTGCTCTCGCGGGCGGGGGAGCGGACCCGGTGAGGCTGGAGCTGCGGGACGTCCGGCACGTCTACGCCCCCGGGACGCCGCGCGCGGTAGAGGCGCTGCGGGGCGTCTCCCTCGCCGTGGAGCCGGGTGAGGTCCTTGGCATCGTGGGCGGCACGGGCTCCGGGAAGAGCACCCTGGCCCAGCACATGAACCTGCTTCTCGAGCCCACCTCCGGGCAGGTGCTGGTGGACGGCCGGGACGCGCGCGGCATGCGGCGCCCGGAGCTGCGCCGGAGGGTGGGGCTGGTCTTCCAGTTTCCCGAGGCGGCCCTGTTCGCGGCGACCGTCGAGGAGGACGTGGCCTTCGCCCCGCGCCGGATGGGGCTCTCCGGGGAGGAGGTGCGGCGGCGGGTACGCCGGGCGCTGGGCAGGCTCGGGGCTGCGCACCTGGCCGGCCGCTCCCCCTACGCCCTCTCCGGAGGGGAGAAGCGCCGGGTGGCCATAGCCGGGGTGCTCGCCATGGAGCCGGAGGTCCTGGTGCTCGACGAGCCCACCGCCGGGCTCGACCCGGCCACCCGCCGGGAGCTGCTCGACGCGGTGCGGGAGGTGCGTCGGGAGGGCGCCTCGGTGGTCTTTATCTCCCACGACCTCGACGAGGTG
>JADDKG010000254.1 GCA_020253895.1 Rubrobacter sp. | reverse complement strand
TAGGGTAAACTTACCCTGCCCATGATCCATCTACACCTCCCCGTAGACCAGAGCTGCCGAAAAGGTACCGCATCCCAGCCCTCCGCTGGGGGTGGCGGATGAGCGGAGGTCCTGTCCCGGAGACCGAGCGGGTACGGCGCATCTGGGACGCCCACGCGGGCAGCTATGACCGTGGGATCCGGCTGATCGAACGCCTCCTGCTGGGCGATGGCCGCCGGTGGGTGTGCTCGCGGGCCTCCGGGAATGTTCTGGAGGTGGGGGTAGGCACCGGGCTGAACCTCCCGCTCTACCCCGAGGGCGTCCGCCTCACCGGGATAGACATAAGCCCGGCGATGCTGGAGCGGGCCAGGAGGCGGGCCGCCGGGCTCGGGCGGGAGGTAAGGCTGGTGGAGGGGGACGCCCAGGCCCTCCCCTTCCCTGACGCCTCCTTCGACACGGTGGTGTGCACCCTCTCGCTGTGCAGCATCCCCGACGACCGGAGGGCCGTCGCCGAGATGAAGCGGGTGCTGCGCCCCGGGGGGCGCCTCCTGCTCCTGGACCACACCCGCAGCTCCTCCCGGCCCCTGCGGGCGCTCCAGAGGGCGCTCAACCCCCTCTTCGTGCGGTTCGCCGGCGACCACCTGCTCCGGCGGCCGCTGGAGCACGTCGTGGCAGAGGGTCTAAGGGTGGAGCGCGCGGAGCGCCACGTAAAGGGGATGGTGGAGAGGGTCTCGGCGCGCAAGGAGCCTCTCCGAGATGCGTAGTATGCTGTGTGCGATGGCGCTGCACCGGCATCCGGCGGCGAGGTCCCTTCTCCTGCGCGGGGCCGCACCGCTCCTGGTGGCGGCCGCGCTGCTGCTCTGCCACGGGGTCCTCGGCTCGCTGCACCTGCTCTCCGCCACGGGGCCACCCCCTGGGGGAGAGCACGCCGCCTCGCACCAGGACTGCCCGGAAGGCCACTGCGCGGGTAGCAAGGAGTACCCGGCCGTGCTGCTCACGGTCTTTCTCGGCGCGGCCCTCTGGCTGCTTTGTGCCCGCCGCCCGCGCCGGGAGATCTCCGGCCCGCAGGCGGCCCTGCACCGGCCTCGGCGCCCGCGGCCTCCCCTGCCCCGCGGTCCCACCCTCCCGCTTCTTCAGGTGTTTCTGCTGTGACCCCCTCCCTCAGGCAGGAGGAGATCCGCAGAGACCCGCACCGGAGTAAAAGGAGGGAGAGACCTTGTTGCGCACGAGAAAGGTGGCGCTGCTCGCGGCGGTTGCGGCCGCGCTGCTTCTCCTCCCGTCCGCCTGCGCCGGCACGGATGGAGCCCGGCAGGAAGACGGGGGCATGCACGCCGGACACGGAGGCCAGGGAGAGCAGATGCACGGGATGCACGGTGCCGCGGGCGAAGGGACCATGGGCATGGCCGGCATGCTCACGGAGGAAAACTACTCCGACCGCCGCTTTATAGACCTGATGGTCCCGCACCACCAGGGGGCGGTGCAGATGTCCCGGGTGGCGCTCGAGAAGGCCGAGCATGAGGAGGTAAGGCGGCTCGCCCGGAGCATCATCCGCAGCCAGCGGGCGGAGATAGAGGAGCTCCGGGAGATCAAACAGAGGCAGTACGGAACCTCTGAGGTTCCCATGCAGATGGACCCCGGAAAGATGCAGATGATGGGCATGATGGACCCGCAGGAGCTCGCGGATGAGCAGCCCTTCGACAGGGCGTTTATAGACGCCATGATCCCACACCACCGCTCGGCGATCGAGATGGCCCGGGTGGCCCGCGAGCAGACCGAAAACCCGCGCATCCGCGAGCTCGCGGAGGGCATTATCCGGGAGCAGAAGCGCGAGATAGAGCTGATGCAGAGCTGGCGCGAGGAGTGGTACCCGGAAGGGTAGGGCGCAGAGCCACCCTTTCAGAGAGAGGGAGGGCTCGTCCCTCCCTCTCTCTTTCATGATGCTACCGGCGCAGGAGCCAGATAACGATCAGTAGCAGCACCGCAGCCCCGGCGATCGCGGGCGCGGCCTGCTTCAGGCGCTCCATCACCGCCTCCCGGCCCATCTCGCCCAGGTCAAGCGGCTCGGGCTCGGGCTGCTGGATCCTGCGCACCCGCGGCTGCTCCTCCTCCTGCGCCGGTTGCGGCCGTTCCTCTTCCTGCGGGGGGGCTTCCTCCTCCCCGGAGAGCTTGCGCTCCAGGCACTCTGCAAACTGGGTGAGCATCTTGGTCGCAACGTCCTGCTGGATGCCCCGCCCGAACTGGGCCGCCCGACCGGTGAGGCGCATGTCCGTCTCCACCCTTACGTGGGTGCCGCCCTCCTCGTCCCTCAGCGTGGAGGTGATGGTCGCAGAGGCCGTACCCTGCCCCCGGGCGTCCCTCCCGCTGGCCTGCAGGACCATACGCCTGTTCTCCTCGTCAACCTCCGCGTAGCGGACCGTGCCGGTGTAGCGGGCCGTGATCGGGCCGAGCTTCACGGTCATGGTGCCCTTGTACTCGTCTCCCTCGGAGCCCTCCACGGAGGCCCCCGGGAGACAGGGCGCCACCTCCTCCAGGTTCTGCAGCGCCTTCCAGGCCTCCTCCACGGGCACGCCGACGGTAAACTCGTTCTCTATCTTCATCTTGACCCTCTCCTCCTAGAAGACCTCGTTCTCAAGACATGAGGCGAACCGGTCCATGATCTTGGTCGCCACATCCTGCTGTACGCCCCTCCCAAACTGCGCTACCCGACCGGTAAGCCGCATCTCCGTCTCCACCCTTACGTGGGTGCCACCCTCCTCGCCCCTCAGCGTGGAGGTGATGGTCGCAGAGGCCGTCCCCTGCCCCCGGACGTCCCTCCCCTTGGCCTCTATGACCGCCCGCCTGTTCTCCTCGTCAACCTCCACGAACCTCACCGTCCCGTTGTAGCGGGCGGTCACGGGACCGAGCTTTACGGTCATGGTGCCCTTGTACTCCTCTCCGACCTGCTCGGTGAGGGCGGCCCCGGGAAGGCAGGGCGTCACCCG
>JADDKG010000253.1 GCA_020253895.1 Rubrobacter sp. | reverse complement strand
GGTCGCGGTGCGGGCCATCCGGGATGCCGGCATACCCTTCCCCGGCCGTCTCGTCCTGTGCCACCCGGTGGACGAGGAGGGGATGATGTCCGGCATCAAAGCCTTTATCCGCCGGGGGCACGCGGAGGGGGTGGACGCGGCCATCATCTGCGAGCCGGAGGAGAACCAGCTCTGCGTCCGTCAGAAGGGGGCCCTCCGGGTCGAGGTCGTGGTGCGGGGGAGGATGGCCCACGGGGCGATGCCCGCGAGCGGGGTGAACCCCGTCACCCGCGCCGCCCGGTTCGTGGTGGCGGTGGAGGAGCTTGAGCGGGAGGAGAGGGCCAGGTCTGGGGAGGACCCGTTCCTGGGGCCCCCGAGCCTCACCCCGACGATCCTGCTCGCGCCGGAGGCGGGGGAGCCCCAGATCAACGTGGTCCCCTCCGCCGCCTACGTGGCCCTGGACATCCGGACGATCCCCGGCCAGAGCCACCGGGAGCTCGTCGGGCGCCTGGAGGGCATCATCTCGCGCCTCCGGTCCTCAGACCCGGACTTCGAGGCGAGCCTGCGGGTGGTGGAGGAGCGTCCCCCGACCGAGACCCCGGCCGATGAGCCGCTGGTGCGGGCGATGGCGGCGGCCTACCGGCGGCTGACCGGGCGGGAGCCGCGCTACAACGGGGTCCCGGGGGCGACGGACGGGACGTTCCTGCACGAGTGGGCCGGCATCCCGGTCGTGACCACCGGGGCGGGGCTGCGGGAGATCCCCCACCACGCCGACGAGTGGGTCGGTCTGGAGGAGCTCTACGAGACCTGCCGGCTCTACGCCGCGTCCGCCCTGTACTACTGCTTCGAGGAGGGAGGCTGAGGTGTACGACTACCGGTCCATGTTCGACCTGACGGGCAGAGAGGCGCTGGTGGTGGGCGCGGGGAGCGGTATCGGGAGGGCCGGGGCCGAGGCGCTCGCAGCCTTCGGCGCCCGGGTCTTCTGCGCCGATGTGGACGCCGGGGCGGCGGAGAAGACGGCTCGGGGGATTGCGGAGGCCGGCCAGGAGGCGGAGGCCCTCGGGCTGGACATGACGGACACCGCCAGCGTAGAGGCCGCCGCCGCGCGGGTGGGCACCCCGGACGTGCTGGTGTGCACCCCCTCGATCAACGTGCGCAAGCCTCTCCTGAGCATAACCGACGAGGAGTTCGACCGGGTGGTGGACCTGAACCTGAAAGGGACCTTCCGGGTGATCCGGCAGTTCGCCCGCGGGATGGCCGAGCGCGGCTCGGGGAGCATCATCGCCTTCTCCAGCATCCGGGCCCAAACGGTTGAGCCCGGACAGGGCGTCTACGCCGCCACCAAGGCCGGTACCGTGCAGATGCTCCGCGCCCTGGCCGCCGAGCTGGGGGAGCGGGGGGTGAGGGTGAACGCCATAGCCCCCGGTATCGTGGAGACCCCGCTCACCGCCCAGATAAAGAACAGCCCCGACTGGTACGCCGCCTACGCGAAGAAGACCGCCCTCGCCCGCTGGGCCAGACCCCACGAGATGGCCGGCATGATCGTCTACCTCGCCTCCGACGCCAGCTCCTACGTCACCGGGGCCCACATGTTCGTGGACGGCGGCTGGACCGCAGCCGACGGGCGCTTCGTCCCGCCCCTGCCCGCGATTTGACATTTGCATATAGATGGAAAATAATAGAGGGTGGCTTTTGGCCGGGATCTCCGATCAGGACGAGGAGGAGCGAGATGACGACGGGTTCGGGGAGCGGTTCGGCGTTCGGTCTGGGGGTGCGTCAGATCGTGGTCGCCGGGATACTCGGGGGGATAGCGATACTCCTCGGGGCGACCAGGATAGGCTTTATCCCGGTGCCCAACCTCTCGGGCAGCGCGACGATCATGCACGTTCCCGCCATCCTCGGGGGAGCGCTGGAGGGGCCGGTGGTGGGGCTGCTGGCCGGCGGGATCTTTGGCTTCTACTCCTGGCTGTACGCCGAGGTGCCGCTGTTCAAGGACCCCATCATCGCGGTGGGGCCGCGGCTGCTCATCGGGGTTGTGGCCTGGGCGGTGTTCGTGCTGCTGCGGCGGGTGAACCTGGACCTCGCCTCGGCGGCTGCCGGGGTCTTCGGCTCGCTCACCAACACCGTCGGGGTGCTCGGGCTCGGGGTCCTGCTCGGGTATCTGCCGCCGGCGGCCGTGGTGCCCATAGTTCCGCAGGCGGTCGTGGAGGCCGTTCTCGCGGCGGTGGTCACGGTCGTCGTGGTCCGGGGCGTCACGCTCTTCCGCAGCGGGCGGACCACGGCCCCCGAGGTAAAGGACGAGGAGCGCCGGTACTAGGGCCGTGATCGAGGCACAGAACCTCTCCTTCTCCTACCGCACCGGCGAGGAGGACGCGGTCCACGCCCTGCGCGGGGTGGGGTTGCGTCTGGAGCCCGGGGAGTTCGTGGCCCTCATCGGGCACAACGGCAGCGGGAAGAGCACGCTGGTCAGGCTGCTCGTTGCGGTCTTGCACCCCACCGGGGGCGAGCTGCGGGTGGACGGGATACCCGTCCGGCCCGGGAACGAGCTCGAGGTCCGGCGCAGGATCTCGGTGGTCTTCCAGAACCCGGACGACCAGCTCATCATGAACCGGGTCGCCGACGACGTGGCCTTCGGGCCGGAGAACCTGGGGCTGGAGCGGGAGGAGATAGCCGCGCGGGTGGGCTTCGCCCTCCGGGCGCTCGGGCTGGAGGAGATCTCGGAGCACCTCGTCGAGGAGCTCTCGCCCGGGCAGAAACAGCGGGTCGCCATAGCCGGGGCTCTGGCCATGCGCCCGAGGTTCCTCGTCCTCGACGAGCCCACCTCGCTCCTGCCCGCCCCGGTCGCCCGGCGACTCATCCTCACCCTCAGGGAGCTGAACCGCCGGGAGGGGACCGGCGTCATCCACGTAACCCACTCCATGTCCGAGGCCGCCCTCTTCGACCGGGTGGTGGTGCTGGACGGGGGCCGGGTGCTGATGGACGGGAGCCCGGCGCAGGTCTTCCGGCGGTCGGACCAGCTGCGGGAGGCGGGGCTGGACGTCCCGCTGGCTGTGGAGCTCGCCGGGCGGCTCCGGGCGAGGGGGTTGCCTCTCGGGGACGGCGTCCTCGACGCGGCCTCGCTCCGGGAGGCCCTCGCCGGGCTGCGGGGCAGCCGGGCGGAGGCGTGCGGGCCGTGAGCGGGGAGCCGCTCATCGAGCTGCGCGACCTCCGCTACACCTACCTCGCCGGGACCCCCAAGGCCAGCGAGGCCCTGCGGGGGGTCTCCCTGAGGATAGGGGAGGGCGAGCGGGTGGCCATCGTGGGGCCCACCAGGTCCGGGAAGTCCACCCTCGTCGCCGCGCTCGTCCACCTGCTGCGGCTCGGGCGCGGGCAGGTCTTCTACCGGGGGGAGGACATCGCCGGTCCCGGCTACGACCGGGCGGCCCTGCGGCGGGAGATAGGGGTCGTCTTCCAGCAGCCCGAGACCCAGATAGTGGAGGACGTGGTGGGAGCCGACGTGGCCTTCGGGCCGACCGCCGCCGGGCTCTCCGCCGAGGAGACCCGCCGGAGGGTGCGGGAGAGCCTGGACGCCGTCGGGCTTCCCTACGAGCGGTTCCGGCTCCGCTACGTGCACGCTCTTTCCGGCGGGCAGCGGCGGCGGGTGGCGCTCGCCGGGGTGCTCGCCATGCGCACCCCCGTGCTGGTGCTCGACGAGCCTGCGGCGGGCCTCGACCCCCGGGGGCGGCGGGAGCTGCTCGGCCTGCTGCGGCGCCTGCTCTCCGGGCGGAGCCTCACCCTCATCGTGTGCTCGGCCAGCCTCGAAGGCGCCGCCCTGCTGTGCGACCGGGCCGTGGTCCTCGATGCGGGGAGGGTGGTCATGGACGGGGCGCTGCGGGAGGTGCTGGAGGAGGCGGACCGGCTCGCCGCCCTCGACGTGACCCTCCCGGAGGCGGCGGCGCTGGCCCGCGAGCTGCGCCCCGTCTTCCCCGGGCTCCCGGCCGGCGTGCTCGACGGGGAGGAGCTGGAGGCGGAGATCCTGAAGAGGCTGGGGGCGGCGTAGTGCTCGAGCTGCAGCGCAACGTCATCTTCGGTCAGTTCGTCGATACCGGGTCTGTGGTCCACCGGATGGACCCCCGGATAAAGCTCGGGGCGGCCTTTGTGCTGGTCGTGGCCTCCTTCCTGGTGGACACCTTCCTCGGGTTCGCCATCCTCGGGCTGCTCGCCGCCGCCATCCAGGCTGTCTCCCGCGTCCCGCCCGGCTACCTCCTCAGGGGCTCGGCGCTCTTCCTGGGCTTCCTGCTCTTCATCCTCGCCTTCCAGGTGCTCTTCTACGCCGGCGAGGTGCCCGAGGGGGGTTACCTGTGGCGGTGGGGCATCCTCTCCGTCTCCACCGCCGGGCTCGAGTCGGCGGCTATCCTCGGGCTGCGGGTCATCCTGCTCTACTACGTCACCACCATGCTCATGCTCACCACCTCCCTCGTGGACCTCACGGCGGGGCTCGAGCAGATCTTCTCCCCCCTCCAGCGGCTGCGGGTCCCGGTGAACGAGCTGGTGCTGGTCTTCGTGATCGCCGTGAAGTTCGTCCCCATCTTTATAGAGGAGATAGAGCGGCTGGCCCGGGCCAGGACCGCCCGCGGGGTGCCCTTCGACGAGGGAGGGGCGCTCACCCGCGCCCGGCGCATCGGGCGGCTGCTCGTGCCGATCTTCGTCGGGGGGTTCGCCCGGGCCGACGTCCTGACCACCGCCATGCAGGTCCGCTGCTACCGCGGCGGCCGCCACCGCACCCGGCTGCGGCAGCTTGCGGCCGCGCCCTCCGACTGGGCGGCGCTGCTCGCGGTGGTGGCCTGGGCGGTTGCGGCCTGGTGGGTGTCGGGGGCGCTATGACCCCGTCGCCCCTCGTCAGAGGGCCTCGGGAGCTCCGGGAGCTCTCCCGCCGCTGGCGGCGGGAGGGGGCGTTGGTGGGGCTGGTGCCCACCATGGGCGCGCTGCACGAGGGGCACCTCTCCCTCGTGCGCCGGGCCAGGGAGGAGTGCGGGAGGGTCGTCGTCTCCGTCTTCGTCAACCCCACGCAGTTCGGGGAGGGGGAGGACTTCGAGCGCTACCCCCGTGACCTGGGGCGCGACCGGAGGCTGCTCGGGGAGGCCGGCTGCGACGCCGTCTTCGCCCCCGCGGTGGAGGACATGTACGGCGGGGGGACCACCGACCTCTCCTCCGGGGAGCGGGTCTTCGTCGACGCCGGGCGGCTGGGCGAGGTCTGGGAGGGCCGGGAGCGGCCGGGTCACTTCCGGGGCGTGGCCACGGTGGTCGCCATGCTCTTCAACGCCGCCGAGCCCGACCGGGCGTACTTCGGCGAGAAGGACTACCAGCAGCTCAAGATCATCCAGAAGATGGCCCGCGAGCTGCTGTTCGGGGTGGAGGTCGTGCCCTGCCCCACCGTGCGGGACCCGGACGGGCTCGCGTTGAGCAGCCGCAACGCCTACCTCTCGGCGGAGGAGCGCCGGGCGGCGGTGGCGCTGTGGCGGGCGCTGCGGGCGGCGGTCGACCTGGCGCGCGGCGGGGAGCGCGACGCCCGCCGGCTGGAGCGGGCGATGGAGGAGGTCTGCCGGGCCGAGCCACTGGTGCGTCCGCAGTACGCCGCGGTGGTCGACGCGGAGACGCTGGAGCGGCTCCGGGAGCTCGGCGGTCGCCCGGCCCGGGCGCTCATCGCGGCCTACGTCGGGGAGACCCGCCTCATAGACAACGCCGCGCTCCCCTTCCCTTAAAGCACTAGCGCCCGAAGGCCTCCGGGTGGATCGCCTCGGCGATCTCGCGCACCCCTCTGGCGATCCTGGGGCCGGGGCGGTTGATCAGGTCGTCGTTCACAACCACCACGCGGCCGCGCCGCACCGCGCTTAGCGCGGAGTATCCGGGCCGCTCCTTCACCTCCTCCGGCGAGACGCCCGAGGAGCTGCCCACCAGGTAGTAGTCGGGGTCCTTCCGTATCAGGGTTTCGGTGGAGTAGGTGGGGTAGGGCTT
>JADDKG010000252.1 GCA_020253895.1 Rubrobacter sp. | reverse complement strand
GTGCCCCGCGGACCGCTGAACAGGTAGGCGTGGGCCACCCGCCCGGTCTCGATGGCCCGCCGGAGCGTGCGGACGACAGGCTCCTGGCCAGCTATCTCCCCGAAGGTGCGGGGCCGCCACCTTCGGTAGAGGGTGGTGTGCCTCATGCGCGACGAGTCCTCAGACCATACACGAGGGCTAGTATACCGGACGCCGCCCGCTCAAAAAGCGGCGGAAAAGAAGGTGTGCCGCGCACCCCGCCGTCGACGGGACCGGACCCGGCGAGCATCCGGCCGCCAGCTCCGGCCCGGCTGCCCCGAAGCACATGGGGTAACCCGCTTAGTGCTGCTGCCTCCCGGCCCTGACACGGTTCACGGGCCCCCATTGCCCGGGACCGGACCATCAACGCCGCTGTCACCGGCCTCCACCGGACCCGGACCGCCTCGGGCGGGGATCTAGGCCCTGCTAGGCGATCGCAGGTTCAGGGCATCGCCAGCTCCCCGCTTAGCGCGGCACGCCAAGATTCTAACAGACGAACCCCAACCGTCAGCCAAAAAGAGACGAGCCCGACGTCCGTTTCTCAGGCTCTGGGGAAGGGGGTGTAGGCATGGGGGAGGGAAGAGGAAGGAGGTAGAGCTCTGTGGCGGGAAGTTGCCCGGACGCCGGGCTCGATCCAATTTGTAACACGGCTGTGTCAAATTTCAAGTTTTTGTTACGAAATCTGGCGGGACCTGCGGCGGGAGCTTGGGCATCTCGTCCTCTTGCCGGTCTTTTTGAGGAAGGTCGTGATCTCACGGTTGACGGCGCCGAAGCGCTCGATGAACACGAGGTGTCCGGCGTCGTCCAGGAGCCTCAGCCGGGCATCGGGGATGCCTTCGGCGAGCGCCGCGCCGTTGGCCGGGGGGACGTAGCGGTCTTCGGTGCCGTGGATCACGAGGGCCGGCGCGGTTATGCGGTCGAGGCGGCGGGAGGAGTCGAAGCGGGCCCCGGCCCGCAGCTGGTCGTAGTACGCCGCCGCGGAGGGCGAGTCGGCCATGCGCCAGCGCACGAGCTGCTCGAACTCATCGGGGTTGCGGCGCCGGTAGGAGGCCGAGGTTGCCGTCTCGAGCCCCCGGCGCACGGCCCGCTCTCCGTCGAGCCCCGGCCAGCCCGCCATGTCCAGGAGCGCCCGCGGTGACATGGTCATCGGGCTGCCCCGGCCGGCGCTGGTGCCGATCAGCACCAGACGGTCTACCCGCTCCGGCCTCTCCAGCGCGAGCTCCTGGGCCACGAAGCCCCCGAGCGAGCTGCCCAGCACGTGGGCCCTGGGGATGTTCAGGTGGTCCATGAGCGCCAGCACGTCGGCGGTCAGGTCCGGCACGCCCTCCCTCAGCCGCCGCTCCCCCCGGACGTCGAAGGTCACCGTCCTGAAGTGGCGGGAAAGGGCCGGTACCTGCCTGAACCACGACCACCGTCCGAAGCCCAGCCCGCCGATCAAGATCAGCGGCGGCCCCTTGCCGCGGACGTCGTAGTCTATGCTTGTCTCTCCGGTCAGCATCACGGGCATACAGACAACACCTCCTCTGCCGCGGTGCCAACGTATATCCGAACTTTCGAATGAAAACGCGGGAGCGCGATGATACCACGCCCCGTCTCCGGGGCAACCTGCCTCAGGGGCTGTTTCGGGGGGTGAGCGTGAGGTGTTTCATACCCGGGCTACCGGGCGGGGTGCTTCCACCTTACCCTGGGTATCTTTGTGTGGTCGAAGTCCTGCACCCGCTCGCGGCCGAGGCGTTCGAGCTCCTTCAGACACGCCTCGCTCTCGCGGACGAGGGCCGAGACGTCTATCCCCAACGCCTCGGGTTCGAACTCCCGCAGCCTCTCTATGCCGCGGCGCAGCAGCGCCACGGCACCGTGCCAGTTACCGTTCTGCTGGTGGTAGAAGCCGACGCCCACCTGCAGGATGCCCTGGTAGAGGTAGCGGATCCTGCGGGTCTCCGCCCGCCAGGCCTCCTCCAGGTGCTCGTGGCACTCGTAGAACTCGCCCCGGTTGAACTCCTCTATCCCCTTGAGGGCTGCCTCTGGTGGTCTGCCGGCAGCCTTCTCCGGCACCTGTTTGCTAGCCGCAGCCGCAGGCTCCTCCGCAACACCCGCCGCCCATCCGGGGCTGCTGCATCGCCGCGTTGCCCTCGGCCGAGGCCCCGGGGGTTATGGAGGCGAAGCTGGAAATCACCCGCATGGACTCTCCGGAGCCGCACTCCGGGCACTCGGCGGGATCATCTGCGGCGCTCATCGGCCGCATCAGCTCGAACCTCTCCTCGCACTCCGCACACTTGTACTCGTAGAGGGCCATGCTTTCTACCTCTCCTCGGATACTCTTTTTACATATACATTGTACCGCGCCGCGTTGAACCGGGCTGCGGTGGGGCGTAAACTCTCCCCTGCGCTCCGGGCCCGTAGCTCAGTCGGGAGAGCGCCGCCTTTGCACGGCGGAGGTCAGGGGTTCGAATCCCCTCGGGTCCACTCCAAAAATACCGCGATTTGCAGGTAAAACGCGGGGGAAGGGAAGAGGCCGGGAGTCTCTCCCGGCCTCTTTTACCCCCTACCGGGCTTCGAGGACGCGGCGCATGGCCTCTGCGGGGGTCTTGCCCATGTTGGGGAGCGGGTGGGTGTTTAGGGTGATGGAGAAGCTCGCTTGTGGATCTTGGGGTGTACCCCCGGGGAGAGGAGGACCGGGCCGGGTCCCTCTACGAGGAGAGCCTGGCCCTGCGCCGTGTAAGCTGGGCAACAAGAGGGGCATATAGCGCGCCCTCGAACGCCTCGGGCGCGGGATGGTGGCGGAGCGTTGAGGCCCTACACCTGGCGGGCGTTCCCCGGACCGGGACCCTAAGATGTGGTGGATCGGTTGCTGGCCGGACACCTCTTACCCGACAGCTGCTGCCCTGCGCTGTTCGGGGAGCCGCGAGGTGGTGGCCTGCGTGTCCTACCGCTCGGGAGGCTGCGGGCCTTCGACGACGAGGCCGTGGCGCCCGGCGAGCACGGGGATGGAACCCAGGTCCATCTCCAGACCGTACCTGGCCATTATGGCGCCGAGCGCCCGCTCGTCGGGAGGCCCGTTGTGGGCGGGCGGGAGCAGCGGCGCCACCTCCACGAAGTAGCGCTCGAAGCCAGCGGGGGAGATGATCTCCAGCGCCCGCGCCGGCCTGTCCCCCGCGTTCCAGAAGGCGTGCGGCACGCCCCTGGGCTTGAAGACGAGATCCCCGGGCCGGGCCACGTGGACCTCGTTGCCGACCTGGACGCCGATCTCCCCCTCCAGCACGTAGGTGTACTCGTCCTCGTGTCGGTGGGTGTGCACCGGCGCGGCGAGCGCCCGCGGCCCGATCGGGTGCTCTACCAGCGCGAAACTGCCGCCGCTCTCCTCCGCCCCGACCATGAACCGCACGCCGAGCCCGCCGATCACCACCTTCTCGCCCTCGTTCGCCGACAGCACGATGCGCGTCCGCGAGCCTCCTTTTACGCCCATGAACGCTCTCCCTTCCCTGTTTCGCCGATGTTTTGTTGCCCTGGCCCCGCCGGGCGACTCCCCGTCCGGAGACACCTCTGCCGAAAAGCGTGGAGAGGATCGGGTTTATCAATACTCTCCCAATTGCGGCCCCTCCCGGTCACTCCCCGGGAGGCGGCGGTATCTCGCAGCCGTACTTCGCGGCGGTGGCCACGAGCCTCTCCACGTCCGGCGGGCCATCCTGGACCGGCGGGGAGGACCTGTCGGTGGCCGGCTCTCCGGCCTCGAAGAAGAACCTCTCGAACCCGCCCGGCACGACCGTCACCAGGAACCTGGCGGGCGCCGCTCCCACGTTCTTGAAGGTGTGCATGGTCCCTTGGGGGACGTGGATGAAGGAGCCGGCTCCGGCCCTGACGGTGTCGTCGCCGACCAGGAACTCCATCTCGCCTTCGAGGACGTAGAAGGTCTCGTCCTCGCGGTGGTGGAGGTGGGGCGGCGGCCCGCCTCCGGGAGGGGAGACCGTCTCCCAGACCGCGAAGGCTCCGCCGGTGTCCTCGCTCACCGCCTTGAACGTGTACAGGTCGCCAAGAAGCCACACCGATTCGCCCGCTCCGGGCGGGAGGTGGGTGGCGCTCCGATCGTTCGTCTCCATGGTCATGCT
>JADDKG010000251.1 GCA_020253895.1 Rubrobacter sp. | reverse complement strand
CGTCATAGGAGCCCTCCTGGCCGCCCGGAGCGAGACGCCCGGACCCGCCCTCAACCCCCTCCACACCCTCGGCGCCGCCCCCTTCTCCGACGCCTTCCTGGCCATCAGCGCAGCACTCCTCGTCGCCCTCTGCGCCTCCCTCGCCCTGAGCAACGAGCACCATACACCCCCACGGGTTGAATAGCTTGATTACTTTTTTATACTAACTATCCATATGTTATCTGAGAGGAGGCTGGCATGGAGCTGGGAGGCATACACCACGTCACGGCGGTAACGGCGGATGCGCCGGGCAACCTGGAGTTCTACACGGGTGTTCTGGGTCTCAGGCTGGTAAAGAAGACGGTGAACCAGGACGACGTATCGGCCTACCATCTCTTCTACGCCGATGCAGAGGGGAGCCCGGGGACGGAGATGACCTTCTTCGACTGGCGGTGGGCACCGCCGCACGAGGCTGGGGCCGGTCTGGTCTCGGCGACGGCGTTTGCGGTCCCTGACGGGGAGTCTTTGGAGTGGTGGGCCCGGCGGCTTGACGAGCTTGGGGTCTCCCGGGAGGAGATCCAGGAAGAGGAGGGCGGCCGGCGAGCGGTGCTGGAGTTCTCCGACCCGGAGGGCCAGCGCCTGCGGCTGGTACACGACGGGTCTGGGGAGGCTCCCGAGGTACGGCCCTGGGAGAGGGGTCCGGTCCCGCCGGGGCGCTTCCTGCGCGGCTTTGACTCGGTTGAGCTCTCCGTCTGGCGGCTCGGGCCAACCGAGGCGGTGCTCACGGAGGCCATGGGCTTCCGCAAGGTCGGGGAGCGGTCCGGCGGGGATGGGCCGAGGTCGGCGGTGTACGAGGTAGGACCCGGCGGGCCCGGGGCACGGGTCGTGGTGGTGGAGCGCCGGGATCTCCCGCTCCACCGCAGGGTCGGGGCCGGAGGGGTGCACCACGTGGCCTTCCGGGTCCCCGACGAGGAGGAGCACCGGGCGTGGCGCGAGCGGCTGGCGCGGGCCGGGCTCGGGGTGACGCCGGTCATAGACCGCTTCTACTTCAAGAGCGTGTACTTCCGGGAGCCCGGCGGGGTGCTCTTCGAGATAGCCACCGACGGCCCCGGCTTCGCCACCGACGAGGACCCGGAGCACCTCGGCGAGCGGCTCGCGCTCCCGCCCTTTCTGGAGCCCCACCGGGAGCAGATAGAGCGGGGCCTCAGACCGCTGCCTACCGCAGGTCTCGCCCGCTCCGGCGAGTAGGGACGAGGCTTCGGGGCCGCAGGTTTATACTCATCTTCGGGCGGGGGAGCACGGAAGCCGTCACGCAAAGGCCCGGCCGGGACGTGCCGCCCTCGCTGGTACTGCAAGGAAGCGGGAGGAAGGAGACGGATGACCGAGACCAGGACCATCATCCCCGAGAGCCACAGGGATCTCCTAGGGTCCAAGGCCCTCGCCCACGTGGCGACCATAGGGCCCAAGGGGGAGCCGCAGTGCAACCCCGTTTGGTTTGACTGGGACGGGGAGTACCTCAAGTTCAGCCAGACCACCAAGCGCCAGAAGTACCGGAACATCCGGCGCGACCCGCGGGTGGCCATCTCCATCGTCGACCCGGAGAACCCCTACCGGTACCTCGAGATCCGGGGCGTCGTCGAGAAGATCGAGGACGACCCCGACTACGGCTTTATAAACGCGATGGCCAAGAAGTATCTGGGGGTTGACGAGTACCCCTACCACCAGCCAGGCGACGAGCGGGTCATCGTCTACGTGAGGCCCGAGCACACGACGAGCATGGGCTAGGCGGTAAAGAAGATGGGCAGCGTAAGGGGCATACACCACGTCACCGCCATAGCGGGCGACCCGCAGCGCAACGCGGACTTCTACGCCGGGGTGCTGGGCCTCAGGCTGGTGAAGAAGACGGTGAACTTCGACGACCCGACGACCTACCACCTCTACTACGGCGACGCCGGCGGCTCGCCCGGCACCATCATGACCTTTTTCCCCTGGGGGGACCTCCCCCGGGGGAAGGTCGGGGCCGCCCAGGTCACCGCGACCGCCTTCGCCGTCCCGGAGGGCTCGGCGGCCCGCTGGCTGGAGCGGCTCCGGGAGGCGGGGGTGACCGCCAGGGGACCACAGGAGGAGGGGTTTGACCGGCGGGTGGTCCTCTTCGAGGACCCGGACGGGCTCCGCCTGAAGCTCGTGGAGTCGCCGGTGCCAGAGGAGAGCGGCGTGCGGGGCTTCCACCACGCCGTGCTCTGCGTCCGGCGTCCGGAGCGGACGCTGCGGCTGCTCACCGAGACGCTGGGATTCTCCCTCGTCGCCGAGGCGGAGGGCCGCTGGAGGCTCGCCGCGGGTGACGGTCCGGTGGGCAGGCTGGTGGACGTGGTGGACGGGGCGGGGGTGCCGCTCGGCCGGATGGGCGTCGGGACCGTCCACCACATAGCCTTCCGGGTCCCCGACGAGGAGGCCCAGCGTTCGCTGCGGGAGGAGGTGGCGGCCCTCGGCTACAACGTCACCCCGGTCATAGACCGGAAGTACTTCCGGAGCGTGTACTTCCGGGAGCCCGGCGGGGTGCTCTTCGAGATAGCCACCGACCCGCCCGGCTTCGCGGTGGACGAGCCGCGGGAGGAGCTCGGCAGCAGGCTCCAGCTCCCGCCGTGGCTGGAGGGCCGCCGGGAGGAGATAGAGCGCTCCCTCCCGCCGGTTCTCGTCCCCTCCGGAGAGCCCGCATGAGCGGGGCCGGCTTCGTCCACCGCTTCCTGCCCGGCCGCTCGGACGGGGGCCCCACGCTCCTGCTGCTGCACGGTACCGGGGGCAACGAGAACGACCTCGTCCCGCTCGGGAGGGCGCTGGCCCCGGACGCGGCCTTGCTGAGCCCGCGGGGGAAGGTGCTGGAGAACGGGATGCCGCGGTTCTTCCGGCGGCTCGCCGAGGGGGTCTTCGACCAGGAGGACCTGGTGCGCAGGACCCACGAGCTGGCCGGCTTCGTCCGGTGGGCCTCCGGGGAGTATGGGTTTGATCCCGGCGGGGTCCTCGCCGCCGGGTACTCCAACGGGGCCAACATAGCGGCGAGCCTCCTGCTCCTGCACCCGGGGCTGCTGCGGGGTGCGATCCTCTTCAGGCCGATGGCCCCCTTCGAGCCGGAGAGCCCGCCCGACCTCTCCGGGACCGGGGTATTCATCGCCGCCGGACGGCGCGACCCGCTCATCCCGCCCGGCCACCCGGAGAGGCTCGCCGGTATCCTGCGGGAGGCCGGTGCGGAGGTGGAGCTGCGGTGGTACGAGGCCGGGCACGCCCTCGGGCCCGGGGAGGTAGAGGATGCCCGATCCTGGCTCTCCGCTGCGCTGCGGCAGAAGCGCTGAGGACCCCGGGGGTGTACAATTTGGAAGAGGTGCGTTTTCAGGGGGGCGCGGGGAGACGCCGGCAGGGACCGCCCCCGAAGAAGAGAGGCTTCGCATGCAGGATACGGCCGGGATATTCAGGGAGATCTGCTCCCGCCGGAGCGGGGTGGACACGGCGGTTCTGGAGCAGGTCGTAGAGCTCGCGGTTGAGATAGCCCGCGAGGGCAGGGAGGGGCGCAAGATCGGGACGCTCTTCGTGGTCGGCGACTCGGAGGAGGTTCTGCGGAGGTCCAAGCCGCTCATCCTGGACCCGCTCGCCGGCCACCCGGACGAGAGCAAGCGGATCTCCGACCCCAACCTGCGGGAGACGATCAAGGAGCTCTCGCAGCTCGACGGGGCGTTTGTAGTCTCCAACGAGGGTGTCGTGCTCTCTGCCGCCCGCTACCTGGACACCACCTCCGAGGATCTGGACCTCCCCCTCGGTCTCGGGAGCCGGCACATGGCGGCGGCCTCGGTCTCGCGCCGGACCAACGCGGTGGCTGTGGTGGTCTCGGAGAGCTCGATGGTCAGGATGTTCGACGACGGTGAGATCGTCTCGGAGATCATACCCGAGCTGTGGATGTGGGACGGCTACACCACCAAGGTGGAGGGCCGGGTCTCGGCCCGCTCGGAGAACGATATCACGGTAGTGACCCGTGAGGAGGAGTAGCGAGGCCGGGTAGGTCCCCAGCCTGGGGGGTCAGACCGCCCGCCCTCCGGGCACAGTCTCTCCGTGATCACCGAGTAAGCAGAGCTCCCGAAGACGCCTGATTTCCCGTTCTTGGGCGATCACCTAACCGGTCTCCGGCGCGGGGACCAGGCGGTCCCGGGAGACCTCGGCGAGCGAGCGGCACCCGGCAAGCCCCATGGTGAGGTCGAACTCAGCGATGACGTTCTCCACGACCTCCACCACGCCTCTCTCCCCCGCGATCGAGAGCCCGTAGACGTAGGGGCGACCGAGGCACACCGCCGTAGCCCCGAGGGCGATCGCCTTAAAGACGTCGGCCCCGCCGCGGACGCCGCTGTCAAAGAGCACCGGGACCCTTCCCCCGACCTCCTCGACCACGGCGGGCAGGGCGTCCAGGGCGGCTATCGCCCCGTCCACCTGCCGCCCGCCATGGTTTGAGACGATAACCCCGTCAGCTCCGTGCTCCAGAGCGAGCCGGGCGTCCTCCGGGTGCAGGATGCCCTTGAGCAGGATGGGAAGCCGGGTCCGCTCGCGCAAGAACGCCAGATCCTCCCACCGGAGCGAGGTTCTGGAGTAGGTGGAGACAAAGCGCCGGACGGCGGCCACGGGCTCCCCGGAGCGCAGGTTCCGCAGAAAGCCGCCGGGGTATCTCCGGGCCATACCGAGCAGGGCCCGGAGCGTGGAGAGGTTGACCCGGGAGGGATCTCCGGAACCCGGCGCAGGGCGCCCCAGAGCGCGGCGGAACACGGCATCGCTGGTGTACTGGGCTATCCCCTTCCCCTTCAGAAAGGGGAGGCTGGCGAGGTCCAGGTCCCGGGGCCGCCAGCCGAGCATGGTGGTGTCCAGCGTCACGACGATGGCCTCGCAGCCGCAGCCCTCGGCCCGGGCGGCGAAGCTCTCGACCAGCTCGTCGGACTCGCTCCAGTAGAGCTGAAACCAGCGAGGAGCGCCTCCCATGACGGCGGCGCACTCCTCCATCGGCCTGGACGCCTGGCTGGAGAAGATAAACGGGATCCCCAGCCGCGCCGCCGCCCGGGACACCGCCACGTCGGCCTCCCGGTGCGCCATCTCGATCACACCTACGGGGGCGAGCAGCAGCGGGTAGGGCAGGCGTCTCCCGAAGAGCTCTACAGAGGTCTCGCGCTCCGCAACGCCGCGCAGCATCCG
>JADDKG010000250.1 GCA_020253895.1 Rubrobacter sp. | reverse complement strand
GTGTCCTTGCCCTAGCCCGCGGTGAGACCATAAATGCCGGGTGGCTGCTCTTTGCGGCCATCGCATCCTATGCGATAGCCTACCGGTTCTACGCCCGGTTCATCCAGACTCGGGTGCTCGAGACCGACGACAACCGGGCCACGCCGGCGGAGCGGCTCGAGAACGGCCGCGACTTCGTGCCGATGGACCGGAGGATCCTCTTCGGGCACCATTTCGCCGCCATAGCCGGGGCAGGTCCGCTCGTCGGCCCGGTGCTCGCGGCGCAGATGGGCTTCCTCCCGGGGACCATCTGGATCATCTTCGGCGTCATCCTCGCCGGAGCGGTGCAGGACATGACCACCCTCTTCTTCTCCATGCGCCGCGACGGCAAGACCCTCGGCCAGATGGCGCGGGAGGAGATCGGGCCCATCGGGGGCGTGGCGGCGCTGATCGCCGTCATGTCCATCATGGTCATCCTGCTGGCGGTGCTGGCGCTTGTGGTGGTCAACGCGCTCACCGCCTCCCCGTGGGGCTCCTTCTCGCTGCTGATGACCGTGCCCATAGCACTCTTCATGGGCGTCTACCTCAGGTTCCTGCGACCCGGGCGGGTCATCGAGGTGTCGCTTATCGGCTTTGGGCTCCTGATCCTCGCGATAATCGGGGGCGGTTGGATCTCCGAGAGCTCGCCCTACGCCGACGCCTGGACGTTCGAGGGAACCCAGCTAGCCTGGGCGCTCATAATCTACGGCTTTGTAGCCTCCGTCCTGCCGGTGTGGCTCCTCCTGGCCCCGCGCGACTACCTCTCGACCTTCATGAAGATCGGGACGGTCCTGCTGCTGGCCGTCGGCATCGCGCTCGTCCTGCCGGAGATGCAGATGCCCCGCACCACCCAGTTCGCCTTTAACGGCGAGGGGCCGGTCTTCGCCGGGCCGCTTTTCCCGTTCGTGTTTATTATCATCGCCTGCGGGGCGCTCTCCGGCTTCCACTCGCTCATAGCCAGCGGGACCACCCCGAAGCTGATCGCCAAGGAGTCGCAGGTTCGGATGATCGGCTACGGGGCGATGCTCATGGAGTCCTTCGTGGCGGTGATGGCCATGATCGCCGCCTGCATCCTGGACCCCGGCGTCTACTTCGCGATGAACGCCCCGGCGGGCGTGCTCGGCGAGACGGCCCAGTCGGCGGCCGAGGCGGTTCGGGGCTTCGGCTTCACCGTCACCCCGGAGACCCTCAACCAGATCGCCGACAACGTCGGGGAGGAGTCGATCATCGCCCGGACGGGCGGCGCCCCGACGCTCGCGGTGGGGATGAGCCAGATCCTCTCCTCCCTCCTCGGGGGCACGACGCTGCAGGCGTTCTGGTACCACTTCGCCATCATGTTCGAGGCGCTGTTCATCCTCACCACGGTGGACGCCGGGACCCGGGTGGGCCGGTTCATGATCCAGGACATGGTCGGCAACATCTGGCGCCCGTTCGCCCGCACCTCCTGGCTCCCCGCCAACATCGTGGCGAGCGCCCTGATCGTGGCGGCCTGGGGATACTTCCTCTACGCCGGGGTCACCGACCCGCTCGGCGGCATCAACCAGCTCTTCCCCCTCTTCGGCATAGCCAACCAGCTGCTCGCGGCGGTCGCCCTCACGGTCGGCACCACCATCCTCATAAAGATGGGCAAGCTCAAGTGGGCGTGGGTCACCGCCCTGCCGCTTGCGTGGGACGCCTCGGTGACCCTCACGGCGAGCTGGTACAAGATCTTCTCCTCAGATCCCTCCATAGGCTTCTTCGCCCAGCGGGCGACCTTCCAGGAGGCGCTCCAGAACGGCGAGGTGATCGCCCCCGCCCAGTCGCTCGAGGACATGCGGCAGGTGGTGCTGAACTCGACGGTGGACGGGATACTCTCCATCCTGTTCGCCCTGATGATCATCATCGTCATCCTGGATGCCGCCAGGGTGTGGGTGGGCGTGATCACCGGCCGCAAGCCGGCCCAGACGAACGAGGCTCCCTACGAGCGGTCGCGGCTGGACCACGAGGGACGGCCCGTGGAGCCCGCACCCGAGCCGGTGGGCGCCGGCGGACCGGGCGGAGCCTCGCCGTCCTCCTGAGGTAGTCGCCGGTGGCGCGGAAGAGCGGCATAAGGCTTAGGTATGCGCTCCGCTACGCCTGGGACTACCTGAAGGAGGTCTCCGGCGAGAACGCCTACGACCACTACCTGAGGCGTCACCGGGTCACCCACCCGGACAAGCCCCCCATGTCACGCGGGGAGTTCTACCGGAGGCGGCAGGACGAGAGGTTCAGCAACCCCGGAAGCCGCTGCCCGTGCTAGCGGGCTCCGGCGGGCCGGTCGGCCCGCGGGCCCAGAGCGGGAGACGGGCTACCTGCCGGAGCCAGAAGGCTCCGGCAGGCGTCCGAGGGTGGCCCGCAGTCCAAAGTCGCCGGGGAGGTCGGTGGTGAAGCGCCTTATCCCCAGCCACCGGCGCCCGTCGATAATCACCCCGCGACCTGCCAGGTGCGGGAAGATGGCCCGGGCGGCGTAGATAGGGTCCTCACCCCGGAGCCGGACGAGCCCCTTGCGCCTACTTGCCGTCCTCTCCGGCATGGCGTAGAGGCCGACCTCGCCCGCCCCGGCGCAGCACACGGCTAGCCGGTGCCAGTCCAGGACCACGGCCTCGCCGGGCCGGAGCAGAGCCCGGGCCTCCGGGGTGAGGCGGATATCGAAGGCGTACCGGTCCACGCAAGGAGTGTACCAAACCCCAGGAGACCGGGGCCTACCCCTCCCGGGCCTCCCGGACGAGGCGGGAGAGGCGCGGGACGAAGTTCTCTAGCAGGTAGGGGTGGCTGAGGACGGTGTTGAAGGAGAGCGCACCCTTTAGCGGGTCGTCGTTCTCGGAGAGATAGACCACCCTCCCCTCGCGCACGGCGTCCAGCCGCCGGAAGAGCCTGTTCGACCGTATCCGCTCCTCGTCCGCGGGGCTCGCGGAGAAGCAGACGAGGACGTCGGCGTCGGCCACCCCGAACTGCTCCTCGCCGATCTCGACGTAGTAGCGGTTGTCCGGCGCGATGCGTGCGGCCTCCTCAGTGAGCCCGAACCCCAAAGAGGTGAAGAACTTCACGCTCCGGTCCACGGTGGAGTACAGGTAGAAGAGGCCGTCGCCGGTCCCGATGACCGAGACCGTGGCCCCGTCGAACTCCGGGTGCTCGCGGCGGACCTTCTCGAAGCGGCGCTCCAGACCCTCCACCAGCCGCCGCGCCCGCTCCTCGCGCCCCACCGCCCGGCCGATGACCAGCGTCTGCTGCTGCCAGGGCACGCCGTAGTCCGGCCACCTGTCCGACTGGGGCAGGGTGGGGGCGAACTCGGAGAGGGTGTCGTAGTCGTTGCGGGTCATGCCGGAGGAGATCCCGACGATCAGGTCCGGCTCGAGGGCCGCGACCTGCTCGTAGTTTATGGCGTCGGCGGGGAGCAGCTCCGGGGTGGCCCCGCCAAGCTCGTCCCGGGCCCACGGCCAGACCCCACGGGGCGGGTCGCCGAACCAGCGCCGGATCCCGACGGGACGCACCCCGAGCGCCAGCAGGGGGTCGTGGTCGGTGTACCCCACGGAGACCACCCGCCCGGGCATCCCCTCGATGGCCGTCCTGCCGTACTTGTGCTCGATCGTCCTGGTCTCCCGTCCGCTCTCGCCCCCTGCTCCTCCGCCGCAGCCGGCAAGGAGCAGGGTGGCGGCCCCCCCGAGGAGAAAGTCCCGGCGGGTGAGGCTGTTCGAGATCTTCAGGCTGCGGACGGCGGGTGTGGTGCTCCGTAGCATGCTCTCCCTCCTCTCAACCCTCGTTCCCCGATACGGCGGCGGCGATCCGGGGCACCGCCTGCTCCAGAAGGAACGGCAGGCTCAGCACCGTGCCGAACTGGAGCGCGTCGTCGAGGGTCCCCTCCATAAAGACCATGCGCCCCTCCCTGCTGGCGTCGAGCTGCCGCACCAGAGGATCCCGCTCGATGGCGGCCCTCCCCCCCTCGGTGGACGAGAGCTGGCACCAGACGAGCAGGTCGGCGTCGAGGAGATCCATCCGCTCGGGGCTTATGGTGCCGTAGAACCTCTCCCCGGCGATCTCCTCGAGCCTCTCGGGGACCCGGAAGCCCAGCCCGGTAAAGAAGCGGGTGCGCGTGTCCTGGGAGGAGAAGAACCCGATCTTCTCGCCGTTTCCGTAGCTGGCGACGGCGACCGTGGCCCCGTCGAACTCCGGGTGCTCGCGGCGGACCCTCTCGAAGCGGCGCTCCAAGCCCTCCACCAGCCGCCGCGCCCGCTCCTCGCGCCCCACCGCCCGGCCAGCCATGAGGGTCGCCTTCTGCCAGGGCGTCCCGAAGTTCACGTAGCCCGCGGGCTGGGCTACGGTGGGGGAGATCTCTGAGAGGGTCCGGTACTCTTCCTCCGTCAGCCCGGCGTAGACCGCCATGATGAGGTCGGGCTCGAGCGCGGCGATCTTCTCGAAGTTGAGCTGCCCGAAGGGCATGTTGAGGATCTCGGGGTCGGCACCTCCCGCCTCGTCCTCGGCCCAGGGATAGATGACGTCGTCCCTATCCCCGTACCAGTAGCGGACCGCCACCGGCTCCACCCCGAGCGCGAAGAGCGCGTCGTGCTCCTGGAAGCCCAAAGAGATCACCCGCCGGGGACGCCCGGAGATCCTGGTGACCCCATAACGGTGCTCCACCTCGCGGCTCTGGCCGGAGGAGGCACCGTCCGGCCCTCCTCCGCAGCCGGCGGGCAGCAGGAGCAGCGCCGACGCCCCGATCAGGAACTCCCGGCGGGTGACGCTCTCCGGTGGTGAGAGCCGGGATCTCAGCAGGACGTCTGTCGTCATCATGTCAACCTCCTCACGTGTAAAAGAGAGCACCGCGCCCCGTTTACGCTGTGGGGCTAGCCCAGCAGACCGAGGGCGCGCTCCAGATCATCGAGCATCATCTGGATGCCAGGGTAGTCAAAGCTGAGCCACACCCCGGTGTTCACCTCCAGTACGCGTCCTTCACGGATCGCCCCAAGCCTTCTCCAGAGAGGGCTCTCCCGGTACCGGCGGGCGAGATCCTCTGCCCCGGGGTCCACACCGACAAGCAGGATATCCGCGTCGAGCCGCGGCAGCTGCTCAAGGCTCTCGCTGGTGCAGCGAGGCGATTCGGTGTTGTGTCCGTACCCTTCCGGGAAACGGAACCCGGCCTCTGACATGAGCCTGGTCTCCAGGTAGCCGACGCAGACGCCGAGCCGCTCGGCGTAGAAGCGCAGGTAGTTAATGGTCGGTCGTCCCGCGGCCTCCACACGCCCGCGGAGGCTCTGCAGGCGCTTCTGGTGCCTGGAGATCAGCCGTTCGGCCTCATCCACCCTGCCGACAAAAGATGCCTGTTGGCGCAGCATCTTCTCCCACTGTGGGTTCAAGAACCTGTAGGCCACGGTTGGGGCTATCTCCGAGAGCTGGTCGTAGTTTGCAGCCTCGCCCTCGTAGGAGGGCATCACGATCATGTCTGGTCTTAGGGTGGCGATCTTCTCGAGGTTCGGTGCGGACTCGGTGCCAACGAGCTCGGCCTCCGGGAGCAAACTTCGCACCGCAGCAGGGCTCGCAATGTTGGGCTTGACCGCCCCTATTACCTCTACGCCGAGCGTCTTCAGGTTGATGCCGGAAGAGGGATCTAGGGCTATCACCCGCCGTGGCTGGCGGGGCACCTCTGTCGTCCCAAGCGCGTGCCGCACGGTGCGCGTTTGGACAGAAGGGTTCTCCCCATCCCCGTCGCCGGAGCCCCCGCACCCGCCAAGCAGGAGCACCGCCGCCCCGCCGACGAGAAAGTCCCGCCGCGTCGTGTCCTCGATGGCGGGGAGGGAGGGCCCCGGGCCCCCGGTCTTATTCATCTCTCGCTCCTTTCTTCTGGGGTCTGTCTCTCGCTACGCCGCCTCCTGGCTCTCCGTCCCGCAGGAGCCGTAGCAGGTCTTCCAGCAGCCTCTCCTGCCCGGGGAACCCCGGGTATCCGAGGCGGTCGAGCTCGTAGACGCGGCCGCTCTTTACAGCGGGCAGCGAGCGCCACAGGGGGCCTGAGCGGACCTCCCCGAGCGCCCGCTTCTCGCCCTTGACGAGCGGGGACAGGAGCAGGATCAGCGTTCCACCATCGAGCAGCACGATCTCCTCGTCGCCTAGGTAGGCCCGCCCCTCGGAGAGACCGAAGACGCCCGGGAGCACCCTCGCCAGCAGCCCTTCAACCTCGTCCCGGTCCGGGGCGAGGCGGAAGCCGAGGTCCAGGATAAGCCTCGGGGCCGGGGTCGGGCCGTCCAACCAGGCCGCGACGCTTGGGCCGGAGTAGACGGTGGCGAGCGAGACGGTGCGTCCTGCTGCTCCGAGGTCTCGGCTCCCGGCCTCGACCCGCCGGGCGAACCTCTCCGCCCGGCGGCGGGCGAGATCCCCCTCCCCGAAGACCTCGAGCGTCTGGATGTAGGAGGAGGTCGCATCCACATCCGCCACCGCCACGGTCGGGGCGATCTCCGAGAGCTCGGCGTAGCCGGCCCGCTCGACGAAGAAGCTGTGACCGATGATAAGGTCCGGCGAGAGCGCCACGAGCCGCTCCAGGTTCGCCTCCCCACTGGTGAGGATCGGCTCTATGCCCTTTGCCTTCCCGGGTTCGATGCCGGGGAAGGAGTCGGGGAGGTTCGAGAGTGAGGCCACCGGACGGACACCGATGCTTAAGAGGTCGGCGAGCATGTCCTCCTGGCCGAGGGAGATCACCCGCTCGGGGTTCTTCGGCACCTCGGTCTTACCGAAGGCGTTGTAGACCGTACGCGTCCGGCCGGTCTCGGATACGACCCGCACGCTCTGCTCGCCACCACCGCCGCAGCCGGCCGGTAGCAAGAGGAGCCCTGCGGCCCCGATCAGGAACTCCCTCCTCGTCAGGTCCCTTATCTCAGGCACCGGCGATGCGGGGCCGCTCTGTCGCGGGTCGGCGGTTCCGCGGGATCTACCGCACCACACAGCAAACCGGGGCATCTCCCTTCTCCAGCGCCCTCCCGCAGCGGCGCGAGAGGCGATCCCTATCGGAGTCACCACGTCGTATCCTTATCTCCCAGAGCGTTGCGGGGAGCTCCGGGCCGGTCTTCCGTCCTCGGGCGCCGGTGAGGAAAGCCGCCTCAAACGCCCCGGCAACGCTCCTTCCACGCTCTATGCCTCCGCAAGCTCCTCCGCCGCCCTCCGCTCCCGTTCCTCCTGGGAGAGCGCCGGGCAGGAGTCGCAGTAGCCATACTCCGGGTTTCTGTAGGCCTGGCAGCAAACGCTGCGGGTCATGAAGGCCCGCCGCTGCCTTCCCCTCTCGACGACGAAGAAGCTCACCCTCTCCCCGAAGGGAAGCCCGGAGACGAAGGCGCGGGCGTCCTCCATGTACCCCACCTGATCCGGGGTGTCCCCGCCGACCATGAGGAAGCTCTGGGCGAGCAGGTCGGCGGCCCGACCCCACAGGGTACGCCCGCCAACGCGGGTAACCCCGCAGACGAGGGAGACGAGCGGATCCAGCCCGGCGATCAGGCGCTCACGCATCCAGCCGAGCAGCGCGGGCTCGCCGGGGAGAGGCACGGCCTCCGGGTGTCCGGCGGCGGGGTCGGAGGCGAGGGTGGCGAAGCGTCCCGTGCGGACCGCGGCCTCCGGGATGCCCCCGCCCTCGTCGAGCCGCACGAGGACGTTCTCCGGGGAGAGGTCCGGGACGCGCCGGGCCAGCACGTAGGCAGCTACCGCGGGCCCCCCGACGCCCCAGGCGTAGGAGCCGACGAGGTAGGCGGCCGCCTCGCGCCGGCGCAGGTCCCATCTCTCCTGAGCCCGCCGTATCTGCCGGAAGGCGAGCTCCTCGTTGGAGGTGAGCACCGTGGCGGGCACCCAACCCTCCCCGTCGCCGGCGACGGGACGCATGCGGAAGTAGTGCCGCTCCGGGTCTATGAGCCCGAGGGCCTCGGCGAGCGGGGAGCGGCTCACCCCTCCTCCCCCCCGGAGGGATGGCGCCGCAGGCCGTAGGGGACGCAGAGCGGAAGCCCGGTCCTGGGGTCGGCGACGATGTCGGCCTCCACGTGGAAGACGTCCCGGAGCAGCTCGGGGGTCACCACCTCCTCTGGCGTCCCCGCCGCGTACACCCCGCCGCCGTGGAGGGCGATCATATGGTGCGAGTAGCGGGCGGCGTTGTTGAGGTCGTGGAGGACCATTACCACGGTGCGCCCTTCCTCTGAGTTGAGGCGCCCGAGAAGCTGGAGGACCTCCAGCTGGTGCGCCATGTCGAGGAAGGTGGTGGGTTCGTCCAGCAGCAACGTCTCGGTCTCCTGGGCCAGGGCCATCGAGATCCAGGCCCGCTGCCGCTGGCCGCCGGAGAGGGTATCCAGCGGGCGGTCTGCCAGGCCGAGCATCACGGTCTTGCGGAGGGCCTCTTCCACGGCCCGCTCGTCGGAGGCCGACCACTGGGAGAGCCAGCTCTGGTGCGGGTAGCGCCCCTGGGCGGCGAGCTCCCGGACGGTGAGCCCCTCCGGGGCCTCCGGGCTCTGGGGCAGGATCCCGAGCCGCCGGGCCACCTCACGGGTGGGGAGGGAGAAGATCTCCTTGCCGTCCAGATACACGCTCCCGCCGCGCGGCCTCATGAGCCGGGCGAGCGCGCGGAGCAGGGTGGACTTGCCGCAGCCGTTGGGCCCCACGACGGAGGTGATCCTCCCGGGCGGCACCTCCACGGCCAGCCTCTCTATAACGGTGGTGTCGTCGTAGCCGAGGGTGAGCCCCTCCGCCCGGAGCTTTGCAGGCTCCGGCGGGGCCTCCACCTTCCCCATCAGCCTCCCGAGATCCTTCAACAGACCCTCCTCACTTTGCGTCCGCGCTCCTGTAGAGCAGGTAGATAAAGAACGGCGCCCCCACCGCCGAGGTGATGATGCCGCAGGGCATCTCAAGCGGAGAGAACGCGACCCTCCCGACGAGATCAGCCGCGACGACCAGCATCCCCCCGCTCGCGGCCGCGGCGGGCAAGAGCCCCCCGTGGGAGGGGCCGACCAGCCGCCGGGCGATGTGCGGGGCCATGAGCCCGACGAAGCCCACGGTGCCGGCGGTGGCGACCGCGGCGGCGGCGAGCGCCACGCTGCACAGGAGGAGCAGCCCCCGCTCGCGCTCAACCCCGACCCCGAGCCCGGCGGCGACCTCGTCCCCGAGGGTGAGGGCGTTGAGGTGCCTGGCGCGCAGGAGCGCCAGCGACCCGAAGAGCGCCAGCCAGGGCAACAGCGGCCACAGCTCCTCCCAGGAGCGGCCGTAGACGCTGCCGGTCAGCCAGACGAGGGCCTGGCTGACCTGCTCTATCTCGCCGTAGGTGATCATGATGGTCGTGAGCGCGGTCGCGACCGCGCCGATGCCCACCCCGATGAGGATGAGCCGGATCGGGGAACTCTCGCCCCTCCAGGCGAGCAGGTAGAGGGTGGCGGCCACCGCTACGGCCCCCACGAAGGCCGCGGGCGGGATGAGGGCCGCCGGGACGGAGGGAAGCGCGACGATCAGGGTGACCGCGGCGAGCCCGGCCCCGGCGTTGATCCCCACGATCTCCGGCGCCGCGAGCGGGTTGCGCGTAAGGCCCTGCAGGATGGCCCCGGAGAGGGCCAGAGCCGCCCCGACCAAAAAGGCGACGAGCGCCCTCGGCAGCCGCAGCACGTTGACGATGAAGTAATAGTTCTCATCGCCGGTGGAGAGACCGAGCAGCGCCCGGACGACGTCCGGCGGGGAGATGGGGTACTCTCCCACCCCCACGTGGAGCACGATCCCGACCAGGCTAGCCCCCAGGAGCCCCGCGACCACTGCCGCGGCCCTGAGATCCAGCGGCAGGGAGAGGCCGCCCCGCCGGAGCACCGCGCGGCGCCTCACCGCTTGACCCTCCAACGGGCTAGGTAGACGAAGAACGGAGCCCCTACCAGGGCGGTCATCACCCCGACCGGCAGCTCCATGGGGCGCAGCACGAGGCGGGCCGCGAGGTCCGCGCAGACCAGGAGGACCGCCCCGGCGAGTGCCGAGTAGGGGAGGATCCAACGGTAGTCCACCCCGGCGAAAAAGCGGACCACGTGCGGCACCACGAGCCCGACGAAGCCTATGGGTCCGGCGACGGAGACGGCGCTCCCGGCGAGCAGCACGACGGCGAGCGCCGCGAGGAGCTTGACGAGCCCGGTGCGCTGCCCGAGCCCGGCGGCGACCTCGTCCCCGAGGGTGAGGGTGGTGATCTGGCGGGCGAGCCCGAGCGCGAGCAGGAGCCCCAGCGAGACGTACGGCAGGACCTGCACCAGCAGCTCCAGGTCCCTGCCGGCCACCGAGCCGGCGAGCCAGAACCGGATTTCCTCCAGCGTCTGCCGGTCGATGATGAGGATGGCGGTGGTGAGCGAGGTGAGCAGGGCGGCGAGCGCAGCCCCGGCTATGGTGAGCTTCATGGGGGTCATCCCGCCGCGCCCGAGGGAGCCGAGCCCGTAGACGACGGCGGCCGCAACCCCGGCCCCGGCAAAGGCGAAGAGGGCGTAGGTGGAGAGCGAGGAGACCCCGAGCAGGAACACCGCCCCCACCACGGCCAGCGCCGCCCCGGCCTCGATGCCGAGGATGCCGGGGTCCGCAAGCGGGTTGCGTGTAAGGCCCTGCATTATCGCCCCGGCAACGGCCAGCGAAGCGCCGACCAGCGCCGCGATCAGGGCCCGCGGCACCCGCAGGGTGCGCACGATAAGGTCTTCCTCCGAGGTCCTGTCGTAGTCGGTGAAGGCAGAGATGACCTCCATCGTCCCGATCCGGGCGGCCCCGAAGCGTACGCTCGCCAAAAGGCACACCGCCAGCACCACACCCAGCACCACCAGACCGGCAAGCAGCGCCGCCCGCGACCTCAGCAGCCGCACACCGGACCCCGGATCTGATCTGGATCACACCGGCCTTGACGCCCCGGCCAGGGACTATTACGGTGGCCCCGTCTATTGAAAATGATTCCCAATAGCCGCACACCCGCAAGATACACGAGAGGAGGAAGAGAAGCAATGTCATCGTGGAGGCGGTTTGTGATCTTCTGGGTCCTGCTCGGGGCGGCCGCGCTGGTGCTGGCGGCCTGCGGCGGGGCCTCCGGGGGCTCCTCCGGCGGGGAGGAGGACTCCGGCGGCAGGGTGATAGAGCACGCCATGGGCAAGACCGAGGTCCCCGCGAAACCCGAGCGGGTTGTAGTGCTGGACACCGGCGAGCTCGACAGCGCCATAACCCTCGGGGTCAAACCGGTGGGAGCGGTGGAGGCGGTGCCCGGGATGGGGCTGCCGGAGTACCTCGGGGAGAAGACCCGGGGGATAGAGCTCGTGGGCACCATCGAGCAGCCCAACCTGGAGAAGATCGCCGCGCTCGACCCCGACCTCATCCTCTCCAGCAAGCTGCGGCACGAGAAGATCTACGACCAGCTCTCCGAGATAGCACCCACCGTCTTCACCGAGACCACCGGGGTCACCTGGAAGCAGAACTTCGAGCTGCACGCCAAGGCTCTCGGCAGGACCGAACGGGCGGAGGAGGTCAAGCGGGAGTATTGGGAGCACGTAGAGGAGCTGCGCGACAAGCTCGGCGAGAAGCCCTGGCCCGAGGTCTCGGTGGTCCGGTTCGTGCCGGGGGACACCAGGATCTACCAGAAGGAAAACTTTATCGGCACCGTGCTGGAGGACGTCGGGCTGCCGCGGCCCGAGTCGCAGGACGTCGAGGAGTTCGCCCTGCTCAACGTCAGCAAGGAGGCCATCCCC
>JADDKG010000025.1 GCA_020253895.1 Rubrobacter sp. | reverse complement strand
CTATGAGCGCGATGATGGAGCCGTTGGTGATGCCGATGAGCAGCTGCGAGAGGAACTGCCCGGGATCACGCACCGCCTGCACGGCCAGCGCTACAAGCAGCGCGGCTATGAGGGCGGCCGCGATCCACGACTGCCAGCTGGAAGAGCGGATGCTCTGGAGAAGCGCCTCAAACCGACCCTTCTTCGGGGTAACCTCGCCGGCTGCCAACTCTAGACCTCCTCCGGCATGCCGGGGGCGGCGTAGGGACGCCGCCCCCGTAGTCCGCATGGTACTCCCGTCGCCATCCCCGGTTACCGGGAGACGTCGAGGACTCGGTCGAGCTTGAACTCGCCGTTCTCGACCCGCTGCACGGAGAGCTTCGTAAGCGTGGTGTCGCCGTTCTTGTCGAAGCTCCACGTGCCGAGGACGCCCTTGTAGTTCTTTGTCGCGAACACCTCCCGCAGCACGTTCTCCCGGTTGACCTCCCCGTCGGCCTTCTGAGCCCGTTCGATGGCGTCGAGCATCACGTTCGCCGCTTCGTAAGCGTAGGCCGTGTAGGCCTGGATGGGCTCGTCGGGGTACTCGGCGTTGTACTCCTCGATAAACTTCTGTCCCCGCTCCCCGAGCCGCTCGGGAGGTATGCCGCCGAAGGTCACGTACGCACCCTCGGCCGCGTCACCGGCCTGCTGGATAAAGGTGTCGACGAAGATGCCGTCCGGACCGATGAACAGAACCTCGTCGTTGGGCATCCCGGCCCCGACCTTGTCCCTCACGAGCTGACCGGCGTTGTTCTCGATGATGCCCCCGAAGTAGATGGCGTCGGGGTTGGTCTCCTTTATCCTGTTCATGAGCCCCCGGTAGTTGGAGGCCGAGCCGTCAATGCCCTGGCGGCCCACTACCTCTATACCGAACTCCTCGGCGCTCTTCTGCACCTGGTCGGCAAGCCCCTTGCCGTAGGTCTCCCGGTCGTCGAGGATAAAGACGGTCTTGACGCCCTCCTCGCGCATCAGAACGGCGGCCAGACGCCCCTGCTTGTCGTCGGCGGGGATAACCCGGGTGTAGTTGCGCTGACCGGTGGGATAGTACTTTTCCGGCTCGTCGGGCTCGCCACCTTCCTTGGTGAGGCCGACGTAGGTGTTGGCGGGGCTGATCATGACGAGCCCTGCCTCGTTGAGAATGGGTATCTCCACCGCAGCACACCCGGAGTTAAACGGTCCGATCCAGCCGACGATCTCCTCGTCCTGGGCAGCCTGCTGGGCGTTCTCGGCACACTTGCCCTCGTCCCACTGGCCGCTCTGGGCCGTAGCGTCGTCGAGCGACTCGTACTCTATCTTCACCCCGGCAACCTCGCCCCCACGCTGGTCTATGGCGAGCCTTATGGCGTTTACCATGCTTATGGTCTGCGCCCGGTTCGCACCCTGAAGCGGCAGGTCGCTCACGATCTTGACGCTCCCACCGCCGCCCCCGCTCTCTCCTCCGCCCCCGGACTCTCCGCACCCCACAACCAAGAGGGCTAGCATGGCGGCCACGAGCAGGACAATCCCCACCCTTTCCGATCCCCTCAACACCTCTCCTCCCTTTTCCGATCGATAAGCATACAAATCATGCGGTTACGAGCCCCCACGCCTGCCATACCGCGCGAGGTTGCCGGAATTATTGGCGGCTCCGGATATGTTTGTCAACATGCGAACCCTCCCGGACAAGGCACTGCACATCCCGGCCGTCAGCGGAACGACATGCCGCACACCGGGAAAAGGAGCACGGTCACCGTGCTAAACTAAAATGGTCAGCTTTCTCATGCCGGAGTGGCGGAACTGGTAGACGCGCCGGACTCAAAATCCGGTGGCCGCAAGGTCGTGTGGGTTCGAGTCCCACCTCCGGCACGAGAGTGCAGGGTCAGCAGACGTTTCTTATCCCCTGCGGAAGAACCGATTACCGCAACGGAAGATTACGAGATTGCCTGTTCAGCCCTGCGATCTACGGTATCCTTCCGCGAACGGTTTCCCGAGGTCAGGGTCACGCTGCACGAGTGGACGAGCGCGGTGCAGCTGGAGCGTCTGAGGGAGGGGAAGATCGAGATAGGATTTATGCGGGCGCCGGTGGAGGAGGAGGGGTTTCTGACGGAGCACGTGTTCGTGGAGCCGGTGGTGGCGCTCCTAATGGTTCCGCGCCACAAGAAGTTCAGCAGCTTCGACAGATACGTCAGCATCCGGCAGAGGGCAGGCTTCAGCCCCGAGATAACCCAGGAGGTTTTCGAGATCCACGTGATCGTAGGCCTCGTGGCGACAGGGATGGGGGTCGCGTTCGTGCCCGGCTCCGTGGGAAGCCTGAGGCGCCCGGGCGTGGTCTACCGGCCTCTCGGAGACCCGGAGGCGCGCATAGGCACCGCGGTCGTGCGGCGTGACGCCCGTCCCTCGGCCGTGTTACGGAGGTTCCTCGACACCCTGCACAGCGCCGTAGGGCAGCCCGCTTAGCAGCGGCCCCGCCGGCCCGCTACCGGGAGAGCAGGATCAGGAGCAGGTGTCCCGCCGCCGCGAGCAGACCCGCGGCGAGGAGCGCCAGGCCGACGGCGCGGTCGCCTCTGTAGCGCAGCTCCGCGAGCCCCAGAGCGGCGAGCCCCGCGCCAAGGAGGACCCCCGTGAGATCGCTCCACCACCCCGCCCCGGGGTAGAGCCCAGCGGCCAGGCCCGCGAGCAGCAGAACGGCCGCGAGCAGCCGCAGCAGCCGCCTGCCGGCCTTATCCTCCACCGGAGATGACCACCAGGAGATCCCCCGGCTCGACGCTGGTGCCCGGGAGCACGGCGACCCGCCGCACCGTTCCGGAGAGCGGCGAGCGGATGGCCGACTCCATCTTCATGGCCTCTATGCTCCCGATCTCCTCCCCCTCCTCGACGGTCTGCCCCTCCCGGACCGCGAGCGTCACCACCCCGCTCATCGGGGCGGCCACGTGTCCCGGCTCTGAGGGGTCGGCTTTCTCACGGGCCGGGGCCTCCGGAGCCAGCGAGCGGTCCCGGGCGTCCACCGGCCGCGGCTGGCCGTTGAGGGTCATCATGAGGGTTCTTATGCCCTGTTCGTCGGGCTCGGTAATGGCCTCGAGCTGCACGTAGAGCCTGACACCGGGCTCGAGGTCCACCGCGACCTCCTCCCCGGTCTCAAGCCCGTACAGAAAGGCCCGGCTGGGGATGACGGAGACGTCCCCGTAGCGCTCCTGGGCCTCCTGCTGCTCGCGGGCGGGGCCGGGTAGCATGAGCCGGTTGAGCGCCGCCCGGCGGCCCTCCTCCCCGGAGAGGGACTTGAGGTCCTCCTCCGAGAGACCCTCCTCCTTCTCCGGAACGGCGCGCCCCTCGAGCGCCCGCGTCCGGAAGGGTTCGGGCCAGCCTCCGGGGGGGATGCCGAGATCCCCGCGCAGAAACCCTATCACGCTCTCCGGCAGGTCGTAGGAGCCCGGGTCGCGGGCGAACTCCTCCGGGTCCACGCCCGCAGAGAGCAGGTACAGCGCGAGGTCCCCTACCACCTTGCTGGTGGGGGTGACCTTCACCAGGCGCCCCAGCAACCGGTCGCAGCGGGCGTACAGGAGCTCGACCTCCTCAAAGCGGTCGCCGAGGCCCAGCGAGATTGCCTGCTGGCGCAGGTTGGAGAGCTGGCCGCCGGGGATCTCGTGCCGGTAGACGGTCCCGGTCGGGGAGCGCAGCCCCGCCTCGAAGGGGGCGTACAGGCTGCGTACCGCCTCCCAGTAGGGCTCCATGTCCCCCAAGGCGTCCAGGGAGAGCCCGGTCGCCCTTCCTGTGTGGTCGGTGGCGGCGACGATGGCCGAAAGGGAGGGCTGGCTGGTCATCCCGGAGAGCGGGGCCGCCGCCCCGTCCACGGCGTCCACCCCGGCCTCTATGGCCGCGAGGTAGGTGGCGAGCTGCCCCCCGGCGGTGTCGTGGGTGTGCAGGTGGACGGGCAGGTCGAACCGCTCCCGGAGGGCGCCGACCAGCCGGCGGGCGGCTGGGGCCCGCAGCAGCCCGGCCATGTCCTTTATGCACAGCACGTGGCAGCCGGCCTCGACCAGCTCCTCGGCCAGCCGGAGGTAGTAGTCGAGGGTGTAGAGCCTCTCGTCAGGGTCGGAGAGGTCTGCGGTGTAGCACAGACAGCCCTAGGCGAGCGCCCCCGTCCCGGCCGCGGCCTCTATGGCCCCCCGCATCTGCCCCACGTCGTTGTTGGCGTCGAAGATGCGGAAGATGTCTATGCCCGTCCTGTGGGCCTCCTCCACGAACGCTTCGACCACCTCCGGCGGGTAGCGGGTGTAGCCCACGACGTTCTGGCCCCGCAGCAGCATCTGCAGGCAGATGTTGGGCATCGCCTCCCGCAGGCGGGCCAGGCGCTCCCACGGGTCCTCGTGCAGAAAGCGCAGCGCCACGTCAAAGGTGGCCCCGCCCCAGACCTCCGCGGAGAGCAGACCGGGGAGCCGCCGGGCGATGTGGGGTGCTGCGGCGAGCATGTAGAAGGTGCG
>JADDKG010000249.1 GCA_020253895.1 Rubrobacter sp. | reverse complement strand
TGAAGACCAATTTCCTGGGCACCAAGCGGGAGGGCGAGATAGAGTGCGCCGCCGTGCTGGTGCACGGCGGCAGGACCACCCAGGTCTGGGATGCGACGGTCACCGACCCGGACTCGGGCCGCAAGATAGCCCTCTTCCGCTGCACCCAGATCCTGCTCTACCCGAAACCTTAGAGGGGGCGGAGCCAGTCCGCCCCCCTCACCCCCCGCAGCTACCAGAACAGCCCGAGCGCAGCGTCGAGGCTGTAGGAGCCGGCCCCGGCAAGCAGGAGCGCGAGCGCTATCCCTATAAGCGCCAGGTTGAACTCGTAGCCGCCGCTCTGGGCGAAGAAGCCGTGCCGCAGGTGGACGGTGAGGATGGCCCCGATCATGACCGCGATCAAACCCACCGCCACCACCGGCATGAGAAAGCCCAGCGCGGCCAGAATCCCGCCGAAGAACTCGATGGCGCCCACCACCACGGCCATCGGGTAGGCCGGCCGTATCCCAAGCTGCTCGAAGAAACCCGCCGTCCCCTTGAGCCCCGGCCCCCCAAAGCTCCCAAAGAGCTTCTGGGCCCCATGGGCCACGAAGATGACCCCCAACACAAGCCGCAGCACCAGCAACGCCAGATCAACCATCTCTCATCCCTCCTGTCTACAACGTGAGTTACTGACAGTAATCAGATATACTATAGTAATAAGATTATGTCAAAGGTTTTCGGGGTGTTAGAATAGAAGCATGTCCGAAGAGGTGGAGTATACGGAGGCCTTCTGTCCGCGGTACCAGCGGGCGGTGGAGATCATCGGCCGCCGGTGGAGCGGGGCGATCCTGCGGGCGATGCTGCGGGGCGCGACCCGGTTTGGCGAGATAAGGGATGCGGTACCCAACCTCTCCAGCCGGATGCTCTCGGAGCGGCTGCGAGAGCTGGAGGCCGAGGGCATCGTGGAGCGGGTGGTGATCCCCGAGAAGCCCGTACGGATCGAGTACCGGCTCACGGAGAAGGGCCGGGCGCTCAACGAGGTGGTCGAGGCACTGGCCCGGTGGGCGAACGAATGGGTGGGAACCGAGCGGCAGGTTGCTGCGGGATAGAGGCCGTCATCTTCGACCTTGACGGCGTCCTGGTCGACTCGGAGCAGCTGTGGGACGCAGCCCGGCGGAGGCTCGCCGAGGAGACCGGCGCCGGCTGGCGTGAGGGGGCCACGGAGGCAATGATGGGGATGAGCTCCGTTGAGTGGTCCCGCTACATGCACGAGGAGCTCGGGGTGCCGCTGCCGCCGGAGGAGATCTCCAGAGCCGTGGTGGAGCGGCTGCTCGAGCTCTACGAGGAGCGCCTGCCCCTGATACCCGGCGCCCGGGAGGCCGTCGGGCGTCTGGCGGAGCGCTGGCCCCTCGGGCTCGCCTCCTCCTCCAACCGGCCGGTCATAGACCGGGTCCTGAGGCTCTCCGGGCTCGAGAAGTACTTCCGGGCGACGGTCTCCTCGGAGGAGGTCAGGCGGGGCAAGCCTGCCCCGGACGTCTACCTGGAGGCCGCCCGCAGGCTCGGGGTGGAGCCGGTCCGCTGCGCCGCCATCGAGGACTCCACGAACGGCATCCTCGCGGCGAAGAACGCCGGGATGCGGGTGGTCGCCGTGCCCAACCGGATCTTCCCGCCAAAAGAGGAGGCGCTGGGAAAGGCCGACGCCGTGGTGCGCTCGCTGGAAGAGCTTGCGCCCGGGACTGTCTGCGGGGAGGGGTGAGGTGGCGGGGCTGTACGCCGCCGGGGCGGGGGCCTTCGCCGCCATCCGCGGCGGGCGGGCCGGGCTCTCGCTGGAGGGCGTGGGAGCGGGCTGCCTCGCGGTGGACCCGGAGGACCCGGACCTTGTCTACGCCGGAACCGGCGACGAGGGCGTCTTCAGGAGCACCGACGGCGGCCGGAGCTGGCAGGACCGGCGTCCCGGAGCCCTCGCCGACTGCCACGCGCTGGCCGCCCACCCGGCGGCCCCCGGGCTGGCCTACGAGGCGGGAGGGGGGAGGCTTCGCCGAGAGCCGGAGCTTCGGGGATAACTGGGAGGTCAGGAACGAGGGTCTCCGGCACCGCTACGCCTGGGGGCTCGCCGTAGCCCCGGAGGACCCAGGCCTCGTCTACCTCTCCGCCGCCAGCGGGCCGGGCAGGGCCCACGGGAGAGGGTTCTCCGGGGCCGCGATCTACGTCCGGCGGGGCGCACGGTGGGAGGCGCTGCTCGAGGATCTCCCCGCTTTCCCCTACGCGCTGGCTACAGCCTCCGGGGAGGCCGGGAGCCTGTACGTGGGCTTCGGCGACGGGAGGGTGTGCAGGCTCCGGGGTGGAGAGTTGCGCGAGATAGCGAGCGTCCCCGGCGGGGTGGCGGCGCTCGTGGTTCTGCCGGAGGGAGCCTAGCCCTCCAGGGCGCCGAAGTCCAGCACCACCGTCTTCAGGTCCGTCATCTCCAGCAGGCTGTAGCGGCCGCCAACCCTCCCCCAGCCCGTGCGGGTTCCGGCGGCACCGCCGAAGGGCTCCAGGGCCTCCCAGTAGTCGGTGGAGTCGTTTATCACGACGTTCCCCACCCGCAGGCTGCGCAGGTACCCGAAGGCCCGCTTGAGGCTCGAGGTGTAGACCGCCGCCTGCAGCCCCAGGTGCGAGTCGTTGGCCACGGCGAGGGCCTCCTCGTCGCCGGAGACGGGGATGAGGGGCACGATGGGGCCGAAGGTCTCGTCGCGGTTGATGAGGGTGTCGGTCCCCACGTTGTCCACCACGGTGGGCCTGTAGTAGAGGTTGGTGGGCCGGCCCTCCTCCCGGCTTCCGCCGAGGATTACGCTGGCCCCCTTCGCCACGGCGTCCTCCAGGTGGCAGTCCATCTTCGCGGCGGTAGGCTCGTTGTTCATCGGCCCGACGAGGGTGTCCTCCTCGAAGGGGTCCCCGAGCTTCCACGAGCGGGCCTCCTCCACCACGGCCTGCAGGAACTCCTCGTGCACCTCACGGTCTACCAGAACCCGCTCCGTGGCGCAGCAGACCTGCCCGGAGCAGTAGAAGCCGCCGAAGACCGCGCCCCTTGCCGCACGCCGGAGGTCGGCGTCGGCGCACACGATGACCGGCCCGTTGCCGCTGGCCTCTATGAGGGTGCGCCTCAGGCCGGCGGCCCGGACGATCCTCTCCGCCGTCAGGTGGGAACCCACGAAGGCTATGCAGTCCACGTCCGGGTGGGTCACCAGGCGCTCACCGACCTCCCCCGCGCCGTAGATCAGGTTGACCACGCCCTCCGGCAGCCCGGCGTCGGCCATCGTCTGCACGAGGTTCGCCATCGCGAGGGGGGTCCACTCCGAGGGCTTGGCGACCACCGTGTTTCCGGCGGCGATGGCCGGGGCGATGAGCTCCGAGGGGATTACCGTTGGGAAGTTCCACGGGGTGATGCAGGCGTAGACCCCGTTGGGCTCGCGGAAGGTGAGGATCCGCTTGTTCGGGTCCTGCGAGGGGATGACGGCGGTCTCCAGCCGCTTTACGTCCTCTGCCGCTACCCGGAAGTTCTCCGCGGTCTCCTCGATGTCCGGGATGGCCTCGGAGCGGTAGGGCTTGCCCTGCTCCAGAGAGAGCTGGCGGGCCAGCTCTTCCTTGCGCTCCTCCAGGAGGCCGGCCACGGCGTGGCAGATCTCCGCCCGCTCCCAGGCCGAGAGCGCTGCCCACCTCGGCTGGGCCTCCCGCGCCGCCCGGGCCGCCCGGTTGACGTCCTCGGGGGAGGCGTCGGGTGCCTCTGCGATCCTCTCGCCGGTTGCCGGGGAGAGGATCTCCCGGACCCGCTCCCCACCGGCCTCCACCCATTCGCCGCCGATAAAGTTCTCGAGCACCCGCACCCCTTCCAAGAAGACCTCCTCCTTTCCTTACGCTCCTCTTTTGCGGCAGGCTCAGTGCCGCGAGAGCCGCTCGGCGAGGCTCCGCCCCGTGGGGGGCCGCCCGGTACGCCTGCCCCTCTCGTCCAGCCGGGCGAGGGCGTGCTGGATGTAGCGGACGGCGAGCCACCGCAACGGCTCAGGCTCCCAGCTGCGCGAGCGGTGGTTGACCACCGGCAGATCCCGAAGCCGCTCTTCATCCTCGCCGGTGATGAGGGATGCGAGGATCCGGCCCGCCAGGTTGCTCACCGCCACCCCCTGTCCCGCGTACCCGTAGGCCGCCGCCACCCCGCTGGAGGGATCGTAGGCAGCGGTCGGCATCCAGTCGCGCTTGACCCCGATGGGCCCTCCCCAGGCGTGGGTGAAGCCCACCCCGCGCAGCGAGGGGAACCAGTCCACGAGGCTCCGGCGGAGCATCGCGTGCGTGGCCTCGTCTCGGTCGTACTCGTCCCGGATGGCCGAGCCGAAGTGGTAGGGGGCGCCCCGTCCGCCGAAGAGTATCCTCCCGTCCTCCGTGCGCGAGAGGTAGTCCACCGAGAGCCGGCAGGAGGAGAGGCACTCATGCCTCCCCCAGCCGATCTCCTCCCACCGCTCCCGGGAGAGCGGCTCGGTGAGGACGATGAGGGAGTAGATGGGGAGCACCTGCCGGCGGGTCCTGCGCAGCCGCGCAAGATAGGCCTCCCCGGCGAGAACGACGACCCGGGCGCGTACCTCACCACGCCCCGTCACGAGCACCGGGCGCTTCCCCGGCCGGAAGTCCTCGACCGCGGTCCGCTCGTAGATGACGCCCCCCCGCCGCTCCACGGCCCGGGCGAGCCCCCGCACGAGCCTCCCGGGGTGTATCACCGCCCCCTGCGGATCGAAGAAGGCCCCTTCGGCCCCGGCAACCCGCACCCTTTCCTCCAGCTCCGCGGCGGAGAGCAGCCTGCAGCCCCCGGCGAGCCCGAGGGCCGCCAGCCCCTCGTAGGAGGCCCGGACGGCGGGAAGCTCGTGACGGCCCCGGGCGACCCGCAGTACGCCGCCCTTCCGGAACCCGATGTCCAGCCCCTCCTCCCGGGCCGCACGGTCGATCTCGTCTATGGAGTCCCGCACCGCCCGCAGCATCCGAGAGGCGGCCTCGCGCCCGTAGCGCCGGGCGAGCTCGGGAGCGGTCACCGACATCGAGGGGGAGCACCACGCCCCGTTGCGCCCCGAGGCGCCAAAGCCGGAGATCTCCTTCTCCAGCAACACCACCCGGAGGCCGGGGTCCCGCCTCAGCAGGTAGTACGCCGTCCACAGCCCGGTGTAGCCCGCCCCAAGCACGGCCACGTCCGCCTCGCAGGAGCCTTCCAGCGCCGGGCGGGGACGGAGATCGTCCGCTGCCGTCTCGAGCCAGTAGCTCACGCGCGAGTAATCCTGCATGCCTGTATTTTTACAGTAAGCGCCGCCCGAGTCTACGGGCTGGCGCCCTTTCTTTTGGAGCGGGTTGGCAGGAGGCCGGTGACCAGGAGGAGGCTGGCGAGGATCAGGGCAACCCCGGCGAGGGAGCCCGCGCCGAGGTGCTCGTCCAGGAAGACGGCCCCGAAGAGCACCCCGAAGGCGGGCACGAGGAAGGTCACGGTGAGGGTGCGGGTGGGACCGACGCTGTCGAGCAGCCGGAAGTAGAGCAGGTAGGCGGCGGCGGTGGAGAGCAGGGCGAGGGCCAGGACCGAGAGGACCGCGGCCCGTCCGGGGAGGGACGGAGGGATGGTGGCGGCCGCGGGGAGCAGGAGCACGGCGGAGGCGCCTCCCAGCTGGCCGATGGCCATGGCGGGGGCCGGGAGGCCCGAGAAGTTCAGCTTGGCGTAGACGCTCCCGACGCCGTAGAACAGCGAGGCGGCGAGCGAGGCCGCCACGGCCAGCAGCACCCCGGCGTCCACCGGCAGGGGGCTCCAGCCGACCAGCACGGCCACCCCGGCCACCCCCAGGAACAGCCCCGCGACCGCTCCCCGGCCGAGGCGCTCGCCCATCCAGATCGCCGCCACCAGCGCCCCGAACAGGGGGGTGGTGGAGTTGAGGATCGCCGCGAGGGAGGCGGTCAGCCGCATCTCGGAGGCGGCGATGAGGGTGAAGGGGATCGCGGCGTTCAGGGTACCCAGGATCAGGAAGCCCCTCCACCGGCGGAACAGCCCGCTCCTCCAGCCCGCGACCAGGAGGGCTCCGGCGGCGAGCACCGCGGTGGCCAGGAGCACCCGCAGCTCCATGAGGAGGAGCGGTCCCAGCTCGGGCGCCGCAACCCGGATAAAAGTAAACGAGCCGCCCCAGAGCGCCCCGAGCACCAGGAGCGCCCCCAGGTCTTTGGGGCTCATACCGCCGCGGGCCGGCACACCCGGCAGGGCCTGAAGCCCGCATCCAGGGCGTCGGCGGGGCTACGGAAGGGGATGCGGTTCTCCGGTTGGATCCTGCGGGCGTGGCGGCAGGTGGCGTGGCAGAAGACGCCGGTGGTCGGGGTGGCGGCGTAGGGGGAGCCGGAGAGCTCCTCCAGCGGCACCCCCTCCTCCCGCAGCAGACGCACCTTCTCCTGCGGGGAGAAGCCGTAGTTGCCGGGGGTGCCGTCGTTGCGGACCACCCGGTGGCAGGGCACCAGCAGCGGCACCGGGTTCCTGGCCATCACGTTGCCCACCGCCCGGGAGGCGCCGGGGCTTCCCGCCTCGCGGGCGACCCATCCGTACGGGCGCACCTCGCCCCGCGGTATCCCCCGGACGACCCGCATGACCCGCCGCTGGAAGGGGGTCATCCGCTCCAGGTCCAGCGGCACCTCCACCCGCCGCCCGGCGAGCGCCGCGGCCACCCGGCGGACGAACCCGCCCTCCCGCTCCCCGGCCGGAACGAGCAGCCGGCCGAAGCGCTCGCGGTAGCGGCGGACGAAGTCCTCCGGGATCCCGGCCCGGTCGACGCAGGTCACCCCCCGGCTCCCCGCCGCCACGAAGACCGGGCCGAGCGGGGAGTCCACCCGGAAGAAGACGTCCGCACCCTCCTCCAGCACGCGCTCGACGAGGGGCCCGAGGTCCCGCCCGGGCGAGATGCCCTCTCCGGCCTCGCGCAGCGTGTTACCGGCCATCTTGCTCATGACGCTCCTCCTCTTCCTTCTCCGTCCAGCTCCGCCCGCAGGCGGCTGAGGCCGCGGCGCACGAGGGTCTTCACCGTTCCCTCGGGCCAGCCGGTGGCGGCGGAGATCTCCGCGTACGGCAGATCCTGCATGTACCGCAGGGCCACGGCGACCCGCTGCCGCTCGGGGAGGCGCCGCAGCGCCGCGAGGGCGTCCATCGCCCCTTCGGGGTCCCCCCGCGACTCGGATCCCGGGCGCACCCCGTCGAGGGAGGTCTCCCTGCCGCGCGCCCTGAGCCGGTTGCGCACGGTGTTCAGCGTGATCCTGTAGAGCCACGGCCGCAGAGCCATCCCGCGGATGCGCTCCTCAGGGTACCTGCCCAGGGCCTCGAGCGCCCGGACGAGGGCGTCGTGTACCGCGTCCTCGGAGGCGGCCCGGTGTCGCAGCATGGCGAACGCGTACCGGTAGAGCTCCGCGTAGTGGCGCTCGACGAGCTCCCGGACGGCGAGCGGATCCCCGCCGGCGATCCGCTCCGCAAGACCGCAGCCCCGCGCCCGGCCGTTGCGCCCTCTGCCGCCCATAACCATATAACAACCGGGAGGTACGAGAAGTTTCACCCGAAGGGTAACCTAGTGCACGATCAGGCGACATTTTGTGGGACGGTGAGATGCTCGTAATGGGGACACCCAAACACCCGGCACACCCTCTCGGCAAGCTCGT
>JADDKG010000248.1 GCA_020253895.1 Rubrobacter sp. | reverse complement strand
CGTTCGCCGGGAACCCGCTGCTGGCGAGCACGGAGCATCTGGTGGAGGAGGGGCTGATCGGGGCCGCCCCACCGGCCGCGCCCGCCCCGAGGGTGGACTACCGGAGGGCGCTCGCGGTCAAGGGGCGGCTGCTGCGGGAGGCCTACTCCCGCTGGGAGCCGGACGAGGGCTTCGAGCGGTTTTGCGCGGAGCACGGCTTCTGGCTCGAGGACTACACCCTCTTTGCAGCCCTGAAGAAGCGCCTGAGGAAGCCGTGGAACAGGTGGCCCGAAGACCTCGCCCGCAGGGAGCCCGGCTCCCTGCGCCGGGCCCGCCGGGAGCTCGGGGAGGAGGTGGGCTTCCACCGCTTTGCCCAGTACCGCTTTTTCCGGGACTGGGGCCGGGTGCGGCGGGCGGCGGCGGAGGCCGGGGTGAGGATCGTGGGGGACCTGCCGATCTTTGTCTCCTACGACTCGGCCGACGTGTGGGCCAACCGGGAGCTCTTCCTGCTCGACCGGAGCGGCTCGCCGACGGCGGTCGCCGGGGTGCCCCCGGACTACTTCTCGGAGACCGGCCAGCTCTGGGGGAACCCGCTCTACGACTGGGAGAGGATGCGCCGGGAGGGCTACCGGTGGTGGGTGGAGCGGGTGCGGGCCGCGCTGGCCCTGTACGACGCGCTGCGCCTGGACCACTTCCGGGGCTTCGCGGCGTTCTGGGCGGTACCGGCGGGGGAGAGCACCGCGGCCGCGGGCCGCTGGGTCGAGGGGCCCGGGGAGGGGCTTTTTGAGGCGCTGCGCCGGAGGCTCGGGGGCCTACCGTTTGTGGCGGAGGATCTCGGCGAGATCACGCCGGACGTCATCCGGCTGCGTGAGCGGCTCGGGCTCCCGGGGATGAAGGTGCTGCAGTTCGCCTTCGGGGGCGGGCCGGAGAACGCCTTTCTGCCGCACAACTGGCGGGATGCGGGCTGGGTGGCCTACACCGGCACCCACGACAACGACACCACCGCCGGGTGGTGGCTCTCGGCGTCCGACCGGGAGCGCTCCTTCGCCCGGCGGTACCTGGGCCGGGAGTACGTGGGGGTGTGGGATCTCATCCGGCTGGCCTACGCCTCTGTGGCCGGCTGGACGATAATCCCCATGCAGGACGTGCTGGGCCTGGGCTCCGGGTCCCGGATGAACACCCCGGGCACCTCGGAGGGGAACTGGAGCTGGAGGATGGGCCCGCAGGCGCTCTTGCCGGATCTGGCCCGGAGCCTCAGGGAGCTCGCCGAAACCTACGGGAGGATCTAGAGCAGCCGGATCCTGTCCGGCGGCCAGAACAGGAGGAAGGCCCGACCCTCGAGGTTCTCGTAGGGCACCGGACCGAAGTACCGGGAGTCGCGGGAGTTCGCCCGGTTGTCCCCCATCACGAAGACGTGCTCCGGAGGGACCCGCTTTGGCCCGAAGAAGCTGTGGTCGGGGAACTTACGGTTCACGTAGGGCTCCCGCCGGGGCTCGCCGTTCACGTAGAGCCGCCCGTCACGGACGGCTATGCGGTCGCCCGGGATCCCGACGACGCGTTTGATCAGGTCCTCCCCCCCGCCCTCGACGCTCTTGAAGACCACTATGTCTCCCCGCCGGGGCTCGGTGAACCGGTAGATGAACTTGTTCACCAGGACCCGGTCGCCGACCATCAGGGTGGGGACCATGCTCTCCGAGGGGATGTAGAAGGCCTCTACGATGTACGGCCGGACGACCCCGAAGACCAGGACGAAGGAGATGGCGAGGATGATGACGAACTCGACCAGCCCGCCGAGGGCCTTCGAGCCGGCGCGCCGCCGCTCCCGGCGCTTGCGGCGCGAGAGTTCCTCCTCGTAGTGTCTGTCTTCAGAGGACACGGGCACTAAGGATAACCCACCCGGGCCGGCGGCGCGCCGCTTGCCGGCTCAGAGGACACCCGAGACCCCGCCCAGGGTGCGCAGGGAGACCAGCACCATGAACCCGGCGAAGCCCACCCGGATCGCACGGTCCGGCAGGGGGTCGCGCACCTTGACCCCGAGCCAGGCCCCAACCATCGAGCCCAGGATGAGCGGCGGCAGGCTGAGAAGCTCGTGCGGGTCCCGGAACCCGGTGGCGATGTACCCGGCGGCCCCCACGATGCCGGTGAACATCACCACCGCCAGGCTGGTGGAGACCGCCCGCTTGGCCGGAAGCCCGAGCCCGAGCACCATCAGCGGGACCATCATCACCCCGCCGCCGACGCCCACCAGCCCGGAGAGCGCCCCGATCAGAATCCCGGCGGCGAAGACCACCCAGCGGGGGATCTTCTTTTTGCCCTCCAGCGGGCCGCTCCCGCCGCGGACGGTGGGCAGGGCGAGAGCGAGGATTATGACCGCGAAGGCGACCTTGACCACCGCCTCGGGCGAGAACCGGCTGACGAACACCCCGATGAGCGAGGCGGGGGCCACCGCCAGCGAGAGGAGCCCCGCCACCCGCCAGTCGACCGGGTCGCGGCTCCCGGCGTTGCGGATGGTCCCGGAGAGGGCACTGAAGACGATGATGACCAGGCTTGCCGCCACCGCCTCCTTTATGTTCCACCCCGCCCCGTACACCAGCGCGGGCACGAAGAACACCCCGCCCCCCACCCCGATGAGCCCGGAGAGCACCCCCCCGATGGTCCCTATCGCGGCGTAGAGCAGGAGATGCGAGAGATCCAACCCAAACAGCTCCACAAAAGACACCGGCGGCAAGTATACCCGCCCGTCCCCCCTCCCAAGCGCGGGCTTTGTGAAAGACTTTGCAGCGGCTCAGCCGAGGAGCCCGCCGAGGGCGTCGTAGAGCACCCGCACCGCCACCACCACCATGAAAGCGGCGAACGCCCGCTGCAGAAACGCCTCGGAGAGCCGGTCGCGCAGCCTCACCCCGAGCCAGGCCCCCACCATGGCGCCCGCGATCAGGGGCGGCAGCCCCCCGATCCTGTCAAAGCCGGTCAGGATGTACCCGGCGGCCCCTACCGAGCCGAGGAGCACCGTTACGGCGAGGCTGGTGGAGATGGCGCTCTTGGGCGAGACCCCGAAGCCGAGCATCATCAGGGGCACCATCATGGCCGCCCCGCCGATCCCGATGAGCCCGGAGAGGGTCCCTACCCCGACCCCGCCGAGCAGCGCGAGCGCCGGGGGGAGCGAGCGCCGCCCCCCCTCCCCGGAGCCGCGCCGGAAGGTGGGGTAGGCGAGCGAGAGCAGGAAGCAGCCGAAGACCAGCTCCACCACCGCCTCGGGCGAGAACCGGCTGATGAGCACCCCGATGAGCGCCGAAGGGGCGACCGTGCAGGAGAAGAGCGCCGCCACCCTCCAGTTTACGGGAGACTCGCTCCGCATGCTCCGCACGGTCCCGGAGAGGGCGCTGAAGACGATGATGACCAAACTGGCCGCCACAGCCTCCTTTATGCCCCACCCCGCCCCG
>JADDKG010000247.1 GCA_020253895.1 Rubrobacter sp. | reverse complement strand
TGCGCGGGCGTCGCGACGCCCTGTGCGCGGCGTCGGAGGTGATCCTGCTGACCGAGATCCTCGCCCGGAAGGCCTCCTCCACGGTGGCGACCGTGGGGACCGTGGAGGTGGAGCCGGGCTCCATCACCGCCGTCCCCGGGCGGGTGGAGCTCGGCCTCGACGTGCGCGGCACCGACCCGGGGGAGCTGGAGGGGATCGCCGCGCGAATCCTGGAGCGCGGGCGTGAGATCTCCTCCGCCAGGGGCGTTGAGCTCTCCGTCCGGCTCCTCTCCCGCTCGGGGCCTGCGGTGCTGGACGGGAGGGTGGTGGAGCTGGCGGAGGAGGTTGCCCGCAGGGAGGGTATCCCGGTGGCGAGGTGCGTCAGCTACGCCGGGCACGACGTCCAGCACCTGGCCGGGCGCGTCCCCGCGGCCCTGCTCTTCGCCGCCTCTTCCAACGGGGTGAGCCACGCGCCCGGGGAGGAGATAGAGGATGGGGACCTGGAGAACGCCTACAGGATGGTAACGGCGCTCCTGCCGGAGCTAAAGAGCGAGTACGGAGGAGAGAGATGACGGACAGGACGACCACCATACGGGCCCCGCGCGGGACGGAGCTCTCCTGCAAGGGCTGGCACCAGGAGGGCGCCCTGCGGATGCTCATGAACAACCTCGACCCCGAGGTCGCCGAGCGTCCCGAGGAGCTCGTCGTCTACGGCGGCACCGGCAAGGCCGCTCGCAACTGGGAGAGCTTCTGGGCCATAGTGGACGCCCTGCGGGCCCTCGACGGCGACGAGACCCTGCTCGTGCAGTCCGGCAAGCCGGTCGCCGTCTTCCGCACGCACCCCTTCTCGCCGCGGGTCCTCATCGCCAACTCGCTGCTCGTCCCCGAGTGGGCCGACTGGGAGACCTTCCGCGGGCTGGAGAGGGCGGGGCTCACGATGTACGGCCAGATGACGGCCGGGTCCTGGATCTACATCGGCACCCAGGGCATCCTCCAGGGCACCTACGAGACGTTCGGCGCTCTGGCCGAGCAGCGCTTCGGCGGGACCCTCAGGGGGAGGGTGTGCCTGACCGCGGGCCTCGGCGGCATGGGCGGGGCGCAGCCGCTCGCCATCACCATGAACGAGGGCGTGGCCCTGTGCGTCGAGGTGGACCCGCGCCGGATCGAACGCCGCATCCGGCACCGCTACCTGGACGAGCGCATCGACGACCTCGACGCCGCCATCGAGCGCGCCGAGGAGGCCAGGCGGGAGGGGGAGCCGCTCTCCATCGGCATCCCCGGCAACGCTGCCGAGGTCTTCCCCGCCCTGCTGGAGCGCGGCTACATCCCCGACGCCGCTACCGACCAGACCTCGGCCCACGATCCTCTGGGCGGCTACATCCCGGCGGGCTACTCGCTGGAGGAGGCGGCGGAGCTGCGCGAGGCCGACCCGGAGCGCTACGTGCGCGAGGCCCGCGCCTCGATGGCCCGCCACTGCGCGGCGATGGTCGGCTTCATGGAGCGCGGGGCCGAGGTCTTCGACTACGGCAACTCTTTGCGCGCCGAGGCGAAGCTCGGCGGCTTCGAGCGGGCCTTCAGCTACCCCGGCTTCGTCCCGGCCTACATAAGGCCGCTCTTCTGCGAGGGGAAGGGTCCGTTCCGGTGGGCGGCGCTCTCCGGCGACCCGGACGACATAGCCGCGACCGACGAGGCCATCCTGGAGCTCTTCCCGGAGAACGAGCGGCTTTTGCGTTGGATCCGGCAGGCCCGCGAGAAGGTCCGCTTCCAGGGCCTCCCGGCACGCATCTGCTGGCTCGGGGCCGGGGAGAGGCACAGGGCCGGGCTCCGGTTCAACGAGCTCGTCGCCGCCGGTGAGATCTCCGCTCCCATCGTCATCGGGCGCGACCACCTGGACTCCGGGAGCGTGGCCTCCCCCTACCGGGAGACGGAGGGGATGAGAGACGGCTCCGACGCCATAGCCGACTGGCCGATCCTCAACGCCCTCCTGAACACCGCTTCGGGCGCGAGCTGGGTGGCCGTCCACCACGGCGGGGGCGTCGGCATCGGCAAGTCCATCCACGCCGGGGCGCAGGTGGTCGTGGACGGCACCGAAGAAGGAGCGTCCCGCATCGAGCGCGTCCTCACCAACGACCCCTGCATCGGGGTGGTCCGCCACGCCGACGCGGGCTACGAGCGGGCCAGGGAGACCGCCCGCGCCCTCGGGATAAAGATGCCGATGCTCGGCCGATGAGGCGCACCCTCCTGCCGGATTTGGTGCTGGACGCCCGCGGGGCGCGCTCCGGGGTGGGGGTGACCGTGGAGGAGGGGCGCGTCGTCGAGGTCGGCCCGGCCACGGACGGCGAGCGCCTGCCGGGCCGGGCGCTCGCCCCGGGCTTCGCGAACGCCCACAGCCACGCCTTCCAGAGAAGGTTGCGCGGGAGCGTCGAGCGCCTCGACTCGGACCACCCCCACGACGACTTCTGGACCTGGAGGGAGCGGATGTACGCGCTGGCCGGAAGCCTCGACCCGGCCTCCATCCGGGAGGCCAGCAGACGCTGCTACCGGGAGATGCTCTCCGCGGGCTACACGAGCGTCGCCGAGTTCCACTACGTCCACCACCGGCCCGGCGGCGGGCCCTACGATGACCCCAACGCTATGGCCAGGGCGGTCGCGGAGGCCGCGGAGACGGCGGGCATCCGGCTGCTCCTGCTGCCCGCCGCCTACGCGCGCGGCGGGATCCCCCGCTTCCGCGACGCCTCGGTGGAGGGTTTCCTCGAACGGGTGGAGGAGCTCCGGGCGTGGGCGAGGGGGCATCCGCTGGTCGAGGTGGGGGTCGCGGCGCACAGCGTCCGCGCGGTGCCGGCGGGGTGGCTGGAGGAGATCGGGGACTACGCCCGGGAGAGGGGCCTGCCGCTGCACGTCCACGCCTGCGAGCAGCCGCGCGAGGTCGAGGAGTGCGGGAGGGAGCACGGGATGCGGCCGGTAGAGCTGCTGGCGAAGACGGGCTTTCTCGGGCCGGGGACCGTGGTCGTGCACGCCACCCACGCGGACGGGGGCGAGCTGGACCTGCTGGCGGAGCGCGGCTCGGAGGTCTGCGCCTGCCCGACGACCGAGGGCAATTTGGGAGACGGCTTCCTTCCGGCGGAGGGCATCCTGCGGCGCGGGATAGGGCTCTCCGTCGGTTCGGACTCCCAAGTCAGGGTGGACCCGTTCGAGGAGCTCAGGGAGATCGAAACCAACGCCCGCAGGCTCTCGGGCCGCAGGAACGTCCTGGTCGCGGAGGGCGAGCTCTCCCCCGCCCCGTGGCTGCTGCGGGCCGGGTGGGGGAGGGAGGGGATCTCGCCGGGAGGCCCGGCCGACCTAGTGGAGATAGACCTCGGCCAC
>JADDKG010000246.1 GCA_020253895.1 Rubrobacter sp. | reverse complement strand
TTGGCCCAAAAGAACCGCCGCCCCATGGAAACCCCTTGATTCATGCGGGTTCTTGGGGCGGCGTGGCACCGAGCAGGGCCGTCAACTGTCAAACCCGAGCATAGAGGATGCCACTGCGCTCGCCGCGCTGGCCGATAATCCCTGACCCATGTAGGTGAGACCCGCTCTTCTCAGGAGCCTCAGGCGCTCACCTGGCCTCCGGCCAGCCCTCCAGGTTCCGCACGAAGCCCGGCGGGGAGAAGACTGCGAGCAAATGAGCCTCCTCGGAGGAGGGGTTCGTCAGCGCGACCCGCTCGCCTACCCCGAGCAGGGCGGCGGCTCCGGCCTCGAGTTCCTCCTCACGCTCCCCGCTGCGCAACACGACCCGCCCGCTCCGGACGACCACCAACGCCTCCGACTCGCCGTGATCGTGCTCCGGCATGCCCCCTCCCGGCGGTAGCACCACACGTGCCATGGAGAGGTTCTCCCCGGCCGCCAGCACCTCCGCCTTCGGGCCTCCCTCTACCGGGGCAGCCCTCAAAACCCCCGAGCCCGCACGCAGGACCCTCATCCTCCACCTCCTGCCGTCGCCAGAGCATCCACATACACCCAACAATTACCATTTCGGTAACGTTTACCGCAACGGCGCGACTCATGTTCTGTGACCCCGGTCAAAGCTTTCCGGGGCCTTGTCGCGTGGTCGTGTCTTCTTTTACGGCCAGTTCTGGATTTACTGGTACTAGATATGTGATACTTGATGTGCGTGTAAGAGAGTGGCGCGCGGCAAGAGGAGGTTGCGGCTCTCATGGAGGCGTTCGTTCACGTGCTCCACGCGGTGCTTGCGGGAGCGTGGCTTGGGGGGGTGGCGTTCACCACGCTCGTGGTTTCTCCGGCGCTCAAGGAGATGAAGTGGAGCGTGGCGGAGCGGATGGCGGTCCGCTCGGTTATCGGGAGGCACTATGCGCGGGTGGGGACTGCCAACCTCTCTCTGCTGGCCCTGTTCGCTGTTCTTGATGGTATATTTAACAGAGGGGTGATGCTTTATACCGAGTACGTGCTGCTTCTGGTCCTCTTTGCCCTCACTGCCGCGCACGGGGCTTACTTCGGGCGCCGGCTGCGGGAGCTTGCCGCGGCGGAGCGGGAGGCCCGCGACCCTGCCGAGGCTCGTGAGCGCGCCGGGCGCAGGCTGGCGCTGCAGAGGGTCTCCTTCGGGGTCTCGATGACCAACCTGGCGGTAAGCGCGGTGGTGGCCGTGCTCGCCGTGGCGGCGGGGTTGTGATGGCCGGGGGGCCGGGGGAACGGGGCACGCCTCCGGGGGCCTACCGGGCGCTCGGTCTCGCCACGCTCGCGTTTGCGCTTTGCTTCTCCGTGTGGGGGCTCATAGCCCCGCTGGCGCCCCGTTTTCAGGAGCTCTACGGTCTGAGCGACACCCAGATCAGCCTCGTCATAGCCACCCCGGTGCTCCTGGGCTCGCTCTTCAGGATCCCCATGGGCGTTCTGACCGACCGGTTCGGGGGACGGATCATCTTCACCGGGATGATGCTCTTCCTGATCGTCCCGGTGGTGCTGATCGGTCTCTTCGGCGGCTCCTTCTACGGCCTTCTGTTCTGGGGCTTTCTGTTGGGGGTTGCGGGAAGCTCGTTCGCCGTGGGCGTTCCCTTCGTCTCGCGCTGGTTCCCGGCGAGCAGGCAGGGGGTGGCTCTGGGCGTCTACGGCACCGGCAACATCGGCACCGCGCTCGCCGCCTACTCCGCCCCCGCCATAGCGGGAGCTTGGGGATGGAGGTGGGCCTTCTGGGTCTTCGTCGTTCCGCTCGCCGCCATGGCGGCGGCGTTCTGGGCGCTCGGCCGGGAGGCTCCGGGGCCCAGGGTACACCGCTCCCTGGCCGAGGGGCTGGCGCCGTTCAGGGAGGGGGCCGAGCCGTGGGTCCTGAGCCTCTTCTACTTCCTGACCTTCGGCGGGTTTGTGGCGCTGGGCATCTACCTGCCCAAGCTCCTCGTCGACCTCTTCGGCCTCGAGCAGACCGACGCCGGTCTGCGGGCGGCGGGGTTCGTGGTGCTGGCCACGCTCTCGCGGCCCGTCGGGGGCTGGCTGGCGGACAGGATCGGCGGGGGGCCGCTGCTGGCGGTGGTGTTCGCGGTGCTGCCCCTCATGGCGCTCCTTCTCGCGTTCGGAGGGGGGATGGTTCCCTTCACCGTAGGGGCGCTCTCCAGCGCGGCCCTGCTGGGCATGGGGAACGGGGCAGTCTTCAAGCTCGTCGCCGCGCTCTACCCGGGCAGGACCGGGGCGGTTACCGGCGTGGTGGGAGCCGCGGGAGGGCTTGGGGGTTTCTTCCCGCCGCTGGTCATGGGGGCCGTCAGGGACCTCACGGGGTCTTACGCCATAGGATTCGTGCTCCTGGCGCTCTTCGCCGCGGGATGCTTTGGGGTCAACGCGGCGTTCATGAAGCGGTGGAGGGCCCGCAGCGAAGGCCGTATGGAAGGAGTGTGAGCCGTGTCTGAACCCACCAACCCGCTGCTCAGGGGGATGCAGTACCTGGCGCGGACTGAGAGGAGATCCGGGGGTCATGGGGAGCTCAGCGCCCGCGACAGGGAGTGGGAGCGGGCCTACCGTCAGCGGTGGCAGCACGACAGGGTGGTGCGCTCCACCCACGGCGTCAACTGCACCGGGTCGTGTTCGTGGAAGATCTACGTGAAAGACGGGATCATCACCTGGGAGACCCAGCAGACCGACTACCCTTCCAACGGCCCCGACATGCCCGAGTACGAGCCGCGGGGCTGTCCGCGGGGGGCCTCCTTCTCCTGGTACACCTACTCCCCGCTGAGGATCAAGTACCCCTACGTGCGCGGCGTGCTGCTGAAGATGTACCGCGAGGCACTGCGGGAGAAGGGGGACCCGGTGGAGGCGTGGGCCTCCATCGTCGAGGATCCTGAGAAGGCCCGCCGCTACAAGGCCGCCCGGGGCAAGGGCGGGCTGGAGCGGGCCTCCTGGGACGAGGCAGCCGAGATCATCGCCGCAGCCCACGTCTACACCATAAAGAAGTACGGCCCGGACCGGGTGGTCGGCTTCTCCCCGATCCCGGCCATGAGCATGGTCAGCTACTCCGGAGGGACGCGCTTCCTCTCGCTCATCGGCGGTGCGATCCCGAGCTTCTACGACTGGTACTCGGACTGGCCTCCGGCCTCGCCCCAGATCTGGGGGGATCAGACCGACGTGCCGGAGTCCGCCGACTGGTGGAACGCCTCCTACCTGATGATGTGGGGCTCAAACGTCCCCATCACCCGCACCCCCGACGCCCACTTTATGACCGAGGCCCGTTACAAGGGCCAGAAGGTCGTGGTTGTGAGCCCGGACTACTCGGACCACACCAAGTTCGCCGACCACTGGCTCCCGGTGCAGCCCGGCACCGACGGGGCGCTGGCGATGGCGATGGGGCACGTGATCCTCAAGGAGTTCTACGTGGACAGGCAGGTGCCGTACTTTGTGGGGTACGCCAAGAAGTACACCGACCTGCCGATGCTCGTGGTGCTGCGCGAGCGGGAGGGATCCCCGCCGGTCCCGGACCGCTTTCTCCGGGCCTCCGACCTCGGCGAGGGGGGCGAGAACGCCGGGTGGAAGACCGTGCTGGTGGACGGGCGGAGCGGCGAGCCGGTGGTGCCCAACGGTTCTCTGGGCTTCCGCTACGGGGAAGAGGGGGAGGGCCGGTGGAACCTGGACCTCGGGGATACGGACCCCGCGCTCTCGCTGCTCGGCTCCCACGAGGAGCTCACCGAGGTGGAGCTTCCGCGCTTCGACGCGGAGGAGAGCGGGCGCACGCTTTTGAGGGGGGTGCCGGCCCGGCGGGTCGGCGGGCGGCTGGTCACCACCGTCTACGACCTCCTGCTCGCCCAGTACGGGGTGCGCCGTGAGGGGCTTCCCGGCCGGTGGCCGGCCGGCTACGACGACCCCGAGCCCTACACCCCGGCGTGGCAGCAGGCGTTCACCGGCGTCGACGGTGGCCGGGCGGCGCGCATCGGGCGCGAGTTCGCCCGCAACGCCGAGCGGACAGAGGGGCGCTCCATGATCATCATGGGGGCGGGCACCAACCACTGGTACCACTCCGACCAGATCTACCGGGCGATGCTCGCCCTCGTGCTGCTGTGCGGGTGCCAGGGCAAAAACGGCGGGGGCTGGGCCCACTACGTCGGGCAGGAGAAGGTGCGGCCCATAACCGGCTGGTCCACCATAGCCTTCGCCCTGGACTGGAACCGGCCGCCGCGGCACATGGCGGGGACCACCCTCTGGTACCTCGCGACCGAGCAGTGGCGCTACGAGCACATGGGTGCGGACGAGCTCGCGGCCCCCACCGGGCGGGGGAGGCTCGCGGGGATGCACTTCGCCGACTGCATAGCCCTCGCTTCCCGGCTGGGCTGGCAGCCCTCCTACCCCACCTTTGACAGAAACCCGCTGGAGATAGCGGAGGCGGCAGAACGGGAGGGGCTGAGCCCGCAGGAGTACGTGCTGCGGGAGCTCAGGGAGGGCCGGCTCCGCTTCGCCGCCGAGGACCCGGGAGCCCCCGAGAACTTCCCGCGCGTGCTCACCCTGTGGAGATCCAACCTCCTCGGCTCCTCCGGCAAGGGCCACGAGTACTTCCTAAAGCACCTGCTCGGCGTCCCCGACGCCGCGGTGCGCAACGAGGAGACCCCCGAGGGGCTGCGCCCGAAGGAGGTGGTCTGGCGCGAGCGGGCGGCCGAGGGGAAGCTGGACCTGCTCACCACCCTCGACTTCCGGAAGAACGGCTCCTCCCTCTACTCGGACATCGTGCTGCCGGCCGCCACGTGGTACGAGAAGCACGACCTCTCCAGCACCGACCTGCACCCCTTCGTCCACCCCTTCAACCCGGCGATCGCCCCGCCGTGGGAGGCCAAGAGCGACTGGGACATCTTCAGGCAGATAGCCGGGGTCTTCTCGCGGCTGGCCGGGAGCCACCTGGGCGTGAGAAAGGACCTCGTCGCCGCGCCGCTGCTGCACGACACGCCGGACGAGATCTCCCAGCCCTTCGGCGAGGTGCGCGACTGGAAGAAGGGCGAGTGCGAGCCGGTGCCGGGCAGGACGATGCCCAAGCT
>JADDKG010000245.1 GCA_020253895.1 Rubrobacter sp. | reverse complement strand
CGAGCAGCGCCGCGCTCCTCACAGGATGAACCTCATCATGCCGTAGTATCCCAGCGCAAAGGAGAGGGCCGCCACTATCAAAAGAAAGACCACAAGCTTCCAGACCCCGCTAACCCGCACGGAGCCTCCCGAGTGCCGCAGCGCACGTGTAGAGCGAACCGGTGACGAGGACCACACCGCCTTTTCCGGCCATCTCCCGGGCGGCCAGCTCCACCGCCTCGCCGACGTCCGGGACGACCCGAGCGTCGCGGAGGCCGAACTCCTGCCGCACCCATCCGGGGTCCGCGGCCAGCCCGTCCTCGGGCCGTGCAAGCACCAGCACGCTGGCCTCTCCCCGCACCGGAACAAGCATACTTCCGATGTCCTTGTCCTGCAACACCCCGAAGACGACGCCGAGCGGCCGCCCGCCGTAGACGGACCTCACCGCCCGCAGGACGGCCTCCATCCCCTCGGGGTTGTGCCCCCCGTCGACGACCACCGGGACCCCCTCCAGCCGGTGGACCTCGAAGCGCCCGGGGAGAAGCCCGGGCACCCGCCGGGCGACGCGGCCCACGTCCGGGACCTCCTTCCCCAAAAGCGTCTCCGCGGCCTTCACCCCCAGCGCCACGTTGCGGGCCGCGTAGGGCGCCATCCCCCACGCCTCAGGCTCCCCCGCCTCCTCCACGGGCCCGATCAGCCGCGCTCTCCTCCGGGCCACCTCCTCCCGGGCCACATGCACCACCTCGGGGGCCGAGGTGCCGAGGATGAGCGCCGCCCCCTCCCGGAGCCCACCGAGCTTCTCCCGGGCCCGCTCCTCGGTGGTCTCGCCCAGGATCTCGGCGTGGTCCCGCCCGACGTTGGTGAGGACCACCGCGCCGGGCCTGGCGGCGGTGGTGGCGTCGTGCCGGGCGCCGAGCCCCGCCTCCAGCACCGCCCAGGAGAGCCCGGCCTCACAGAACATACCCAACGCTCCGGCGGTGAGGAGCTCGAACTGGGAGGCGGGTATGCCACGAGCGTCGGCGACCGAGATCGCCCGACCCATCCCGGCGGCGAACCCCTCCTCCGAGACGCGCCGGCCCCGGATCACCACCCGCTCGACGTAGGAGAGGACGTGCGGCGAGAGGTAGGCCCCCGCGGGCTCCCCCATCTCCTCCAGGGCGAGGGCGAGGGCCACGGCGGTGGTTCCCTTGCCGTTGGTCCCCACCACCTGCACCACCTTCAGCCCCTCCTCCGGGCTACCCAGGGCATCAAGCAGCGCCTCGACGCGCTCCAGCCCCAGGGTCATCCGCTTTCTGCGGTCGAGTTCCCCGGCGACCTCCTGGAAGGAGAAGCGGCGCGCTGGAAGGGTCCTGCCGTCCACCTAAGACAGGTACTCGCTCAGGCGCTCTTCCAGCGTCTCCAGCAGCCGGGAGTTAGTCTCCAGCTTCCTGCGCTCCCCCTCGACCACCTCGGCCGGGGCCCGCTCGACAAACTTCTCGTTGGATAGCTTTCTCCGGGCCCGCTCCACCTCTCCCTCGACGCGGGAGATCTCCTTCCGCAGCCGCTCCACCTCGAGCCGGCGCATCTCCTCGGTGAGATAGAGCTCCACCACCACGTCACCGGCGGTGAGCGTCGCCCGCGCCCCGTCGCCGGGGGAGTCGGCGGGCTCGACCCCGGAGAGGGCCGTGTACACCCCGGCCTCGACCCCTTCGGGAACCCGCCCCCGGAGCCTGCCGTCCAGCTGGGTCTCGGCCCGGAAGGACCGCACCGCCGAGACGGCCTGCTTGGTACGCTCCAGCAGCCGCTCCGCCTCCGGATCCAGGAGGGAGGGGTCGTGCTCGGGGAAGCTCTGCCGGACCAGAAGCTCCCTCTCGCCCAGCACGCTCGCCATCTCCTCGGTCGCGAAGGGCATCGCCGGGTGCAGGAGCCGCAGGATCCCCAGGAAGACCTCCCGCAGCACCCGCGGCGTGGCCTCCGAGGGGGCGACCTTGGCGATCTCGATGTACCAGTCGGCGAACTCGTGCCAGGCGAAGTCGTAGATGCGGCGCATTGCCTCCGAGAACTCGCACTCCTCCAGGAAGGCGTCGTAGTCGCGGCAGAGCCGGCTGAACGCCGAGAGGATCCAGCGGTCCGCCGCGGACATCCGGGCCTCCGGAACCTCCGGCTCCGGGTACCCCAGGATAAAGCGCATCGCGTTCCACAGCTTGGTGACGAAGGAGCGGCCCATCGCCGCCCGTTCGTGGGAGTAGGCGAAGTCCTGGGTGGAGGACTGGTACAGAAGCCCGAAGCGCACCGCGTCGGTGCCGTACTCCTCAAAGAGGTCAAGCGGGTCTATGACGTTGCCCTTGGACTTGCTCATCTTGGTGCCGTCGGCGGCGAGCACGATGGAGTGGACGTTCACCTTCCGGAAGGGCACCTCCCCGGTGAAGTGCAGCCCCATCATGATCATCCGGGCCACCCAGAGGTACATTATCTCCCGGGCGGTGGAGAGGAGGCTCGTCGGGTAGAAGTAGGCGAGGTCTTCGGTCTGCTCCGGCCAGCCCAGGGTGGCGAAAGGCCACAGGGCGGAGGAGAACCAGGTGTCGAGTATGTCCGGGTCCTGCCGCCAGCCCTCGCCCGGGGACTCCTTGGCGGCGACCACCTCTCCCTCCGGCCCGTACCACACCGGGATCCGATGTCCCCACCACAGCTGCCGGGAGACGTTCCAGTCATGGATGTTCTCAAGCCACCGGATGGTCTCCCGCCGCCAGGAGTCCGGGTAGACCTTTATCTTTTCCGCCTTAAGCGCCTCGATGGCCGGCTCGGCGAGCTGGCGCATGGAGATCCACCACTGCTCGGAGAGCCAGGGTTCTATCACCGTGCCACAGCGGTCGCAGTGGCCGACCCGGAAGGTATAGTCCCGGATCTCCCCGAGTAGCCCTTCCTTCTTCAGACGCTCCACCACCGCCTGCCGGGCTTCCTCGCGGGAGAGTCCCCGGAAGGGACCACCATTCTCGTTTATGGTCCCATCCGGGTTCATGATGTTCACCGGCTCCAGCCCCAGCCGCTGGCCGATCTCGAAGTCGTTGGGGTCGTGGGCGGGGGTAACCTTGAGCACCCCGGTGCCGAACTCGGGGTCCACATACTCGTCGGCGAAGATGCCGATCTCCCGGTCCACGAAAGGCACCCGAACCCGGCGACCGATCAGGGAGGTGTACCGCCTGTCCTCGGGATGCACGACGAGGGCAACGTCACCGAGCATTGTCTCAGGCCGGGTGGAGAAGACCTCGACGTAGGGCTTGCCGTCGGGCCCCGGCCCCTTGCCGTCGGCGAACGGGTAGCGGAGGCCGTAGAGCTTGCCCTCCACCTCCTCGTAGTTGACCTCGAGGTCGCTGATGGCGGAGCGGTCGCGGGGACACCAGTTGGTGATACGGTTTCCCCGGTAGATCAAACCCCGGTTATACAGCTCAACAAAGGCGGTGAGCACCGCGTCCACGTACCGCTCGTCCATGGTGAAGCGGAGGCGGCGCCAGTCCAAGGATGCTCCGAGCCGCTTGAGCTGGCCGAGGATGGTTCTGCGGGCATCGAGAGCGAACTCCCAGCAGCGCTCCAGGAAGGCCTCACGCCCGATATCCCACCGTGTCTTCCCCTCCTCCCGCATGAGCTTGCGCTCCACCACGTTCTGAAGGGCGATGGATGCGTGGTCGGTGCCCGGGAGCCACAGCGCCTCGTAGCCCTTCATCCGGGCGCGGCGTACGAGGGTGTCCTGGATCGCCCCGTTTAGCGCATGCCCCATGTGCAGCGCCCCGGTGACGTTGGGCGGAGGCAGGACTATGCAGTAGGGCTCCTTGTGGGGGTTTGGGTCGGCCTCGAAGGCGCCGCTCCTCTCCCACTCCTCGTACCAGCGGCCCTCGACCGCCCGGTGGTCGTAGGTCTTGGGGATCTCGGAGGAGGATCTTGCCAAAGAGGTCTCCCCCTCTCAGGCGGATTCTTCGTCGTAGGTGTACTTGGAGTTGCCGGAGGTGGTGACCAGCGCCGGCCTTACGCCCTCCCGTACGGTGTCCGCGTCCACCACGCACTTGGTGACGTCCGAGCGGCTCGGAAGCTCGTACATGGTGGGCAGCAGGGCGGCCTCGAGGATGCTCCTCAGCCCCCGGGCGCCGGTGCCCCGCTCAAGAGCCTGCTCGGCGATGGCGGTGAGCGCCTCGTCGGTGAAGGTCAGGTCCACCTTGTCGTAGCGGAAGATCTGGCGGTACTGTCGCACGAGGGCGTT
>JADDKG010000244.1 GCA_020253895.1 Rubrobacter sp. | reverse complement strand
GGCTGCCGGGAGGTGTCAAGCCCGCCACCTCTGCGGGCTCGTATGGTACCTTGTACGCCTGTGAAACAGGCGCCCAAACCGAAGAGCAGGAACTACCCCGTCATCGTGGCCGGCGCCGGGGTGACGCTCTTCTGCTATGCCATGTACATAGCCACCCTGGCCCCCACCGTCGTCTATTACGACTGGCCCATCCTGCTCGACTCGGCGATGCTCCAGGTGCACGCCATCGTACTCGGGATCCCGGGCGGCACCGGCAGCCCCAGCTGGGTACTGCTCACCCACCTGTTCACCTACCTGCCCGTCGGGGATCCGGCCTACCGGACGAACCTGGCCTCCGCCACCTACGCCGCGGGCGCGGTGGCGCTCGTCTACGCCGCGGCCTATCTCCTCACCCGGCGGATACTGGCCTCCGCGGTTGCGGCGCTCGCCTTTGGGCTGGGGACCACCCTGTGGAGCATGGCGGTCATCGCCGAGATCTACCCGCTCAACGCCCTCCTGATCATGGCCCCCATCGTCTGCCTGCTCCTGTGGCGCGAGCGGCGCAGGGACCGCTACCTGCTCGCCGCGGCCTTCTTCATGGGCTTCGCCATGACCAACCACATGACGAGCGGGCTGGTGCTCCCCGGGGCCGCCCTGTTCGTGGCGGCCGTGGACCGGAGGAAGCTCCTCGAGTGGCGGCTCGTCCTGAAGGGGGCGGGGCTGTTCGTGCTGGGGCTTGCCCCCTACCTCTACCTCCCCATCCGCGCCTCCATGGACCCCCCGCTCGACGAGTGGCAGCCGACCAGTTTGGGGCGCTTCTGGTATCTGGTCGGCGGGGGGGACCACCAGAAGCTGCTCTGGGAGTTCGGCCCCGCGGAGCTCCCCGGCCGCTTTATGCTCTACCTCGGCTACCTTTTCCAGAACTTCCACTGGGGGCTGGTGATGGTGGCGATGGTGGGGATGGCGGTGCTGGTGGCCCGGGACCGGGCGGCGGCGCTGCTGGTGGGCTTTCTGTTCTGCGGCTGGCTCTTTCACGCCCTCGAGTACGGCATCCGGGACGTCAACCTGTACTTCATCACCACCTACCTCATGGTGGCCCTCGCGCTGGCGGTGGGGGTCGCCGGGCTCACCGAGGCGGTGGAGGACTTCCTCTCCCGCTACTCCTACGCAGCCCGGACCGCGGTGATGGTCTCGGCGTCCATGGCCGCGGTGCTGTACCCGCTCATCTACCTCCCGGCGGCCTACGCCCGCAACGACATGAGCGACGACTACCAGGGGCGTGAGATCATAGAGACCGTGGCCGAGAAGGCCAGGCCGAACGCCACGATCCTCCACCACCGCAGCAGCCTGTGGTACATGGTCCTGGTGGAGAAGCGCCGCCAGGACATAACCCTGGTGGACCCGTGGCCCCCGGGACGCCAGCGCTACACGGACATCGTGTGGCCCGACGACATAAACTTCGTGACCACCAACCTCCGCTACGGGACCAACGACTACACCGGGGTGACCACGGCCCGGGAGGCCGCCCGCGCCGGCCCGGTGTACATCCTGGACCAGGACAGCGCGGCCCCGCAGAACTTCTGGAACGCGGACTTCAACATCGTGCGGGTGGAGCGGGGGATCCTCTACGAGCTGGTGCCCCCCGGCGGCAGGACCTACACCCCGCCGCAGGAGCAGAAGAGCTAGGCGGCCACCCGGGCGACCACCTTCCCGACGGTCTTCCCGGCCCCCAGACGGGCCAGGGCAGAGGGGAGCTCCTCAAAGGGCACAACCTCCCCGATCAGGGGGTCTATCCTGCCGGCCTCGTAGAGCCGGAGCAGCTCGCCGTGCACCTTGCGGACCAGCTCCGGCATCACGCTCTGGTAGAGGCCCCAGTGCACCCCGACGACCGAGTAGTTCTTGAGCAGGACGTGGTTGGTCGGGGCCTCGGCGATCCTCCCCCCGGCGAACCCTATGACCAGCAGCCGGCCCTCGAAGGCCACGCACCGGCGGGAGGCGTCGAAGACGTCGCCGCCGACCGGGTCGAAGACCACGTCCGCCCCCCGGCCGCCGGTGGCCTCCCTGACGACCTCCACGATATCCTGCCGCCGGTAGTCTATGGCCAGCTCCGCCCCCAGGCTGCGGCAGAGCTCGCGCTTCCGCTCGCTCCCGGCGCTGGCCAGCACCCGGGCGCCGGCGGCCCGGGCCACCTGGATCGCGGCGGAGCCCACCCCGCCGGCTCCGGCGTGCACCAGGACCGTCTCCCCCTGCCTGAGGCCGGCCCGGCGGTGCAGGGCGAAGTGGGCGGTCTGGTAGACGATGGGGAGCGCGGCGGCCTTCTCCGGAGGCATCCCCCCGGGCACCCGGAAGACCTGCCCGGCGGGGACCGCGATCCTCTCGGCGAAGGCGCCCCTGGGGCGGGTGAGGGCCACCACCCGCTCGCCGGGCTCCAGCCCGCTCTCCGGGTCGGCCTCCAGCACCCTCCCGGCCGCCTCCGCCCCCGGTACGAAGGGGGGATCCGGCCGCTCCTGGTAGCCTCCCCGGCACAGCAGCACGTCCAGAAAGTTCAGCGAGGCCGCCTCCACCCCGATCAGGACCTCCCCGGTCGCCCGGGAGGGCTCCTCCACCTCCTCCAGCCTGAGGACCTGCTCCGGCTCGCCGTTCTCGTGTACCCTCCAAGCTCTCATGCCGCTCCTCCCTCTGGGACCGTTCGCAAGGTTAGCACACGCGCCTTTGGCCGCGGGATGGTAAGCTGCCCCCTACGGTAGGCCAGAGGAGAGGTGGTGATCTCAGGGATGCTCAGGGTCAGGGACTCCATGACGCGGGACGTGGTCACGATAGCCCCCGAGGCGAGCGTCGCCGAGGCGTGGGAGCTGTGCCGGAGGCACCGCATCCGGCACCTGCCCGTGGTGGAGGAGGGGCGCCTGGTGGGTTTGGTCTCCGACAGGGACCTGCGGGACGCCAGCCCGCCGCGGAGCAGCGGGGACGAGGAGCACTCCTTCGGGTGGGCCCGGATGCGGGACATCATGAGCACCGATCTCGTGACCATCCACCCGCTCGACACCATAGAGCACGCGGCCCGCGAGATCTACGAGCGCAGGATCGGCTGCCTGCCGGTGGTGGAGGAAGGCAGGCTCGTCGGGATCATCACCTCCTCGGACATGATGCGCACCCTGGTGGAGCTCTTCGGGGCCCACGAGCGGGGGACCTGGATCGAGGTCGAGGTCCCGGACAGGCCGGGGATGCTCGCCGCGATCGCCGACACCGTCCGGGAGCGCAGGGTGAACATCGCCAGCGTCTTCGTCGCCCCGGCGATGCGGGCCTCCAACCGCCTGATAGTCATGCGGCTGGAGACGACGAACCCCGCGGG